>CALGLS010000146.1 GCA_937959375.1 uncultured Saprospiraceae bacterium | reverse complement strand
TTCTTTGGCAGAATATTTTACTGTTTGGCGACAAGCCGATAGAATATGTAGAATTGTTGAAGACATAAGATAGAGGACCGAAAACGGAAGTCCGAAGTACTCTTCTGGCGTGTATACACGAGTCTAAACTATTTTTGATATCTTGAAGCTGGGCTAAGTGATTTTGTTTGGTCAGAATAAGCCATAGACAACGTTTACTAAACTTTAAAAGTTTAGTAAACGTCCATTCATTCAGAATCTTAACCAAATGAAATCACTTAGACCCCTTGAAGCTATTTCAAAAAACAAACTTTATGAGTAAAAAAGCAATTGCACACCTTAGTCAAGATCCACTATTTAAAGAGATTATTGAGACGACAAAAATTAAGCGGAGTCGGTCAGACGGAGATGCCTATGCGGCCTTGATTCGAGCCATTGTTTATCAACAGCTTTCAGGTAAGGCTGCAGGAACTATTCACGGTCGATTTTTAGGTCTTTTTAAAAACGGGTATCCCGAAGCAAAGCGTTTGATTAAATTTTCGGAAGAGGAATTAAGAGCAGTTGGACTGTCGAGGCAGAAAGGGTCCTACATTCAAAATGTGGCTAACTTTTGGATTGACCATAAACTAAAAAATACGGATTGGAAAAAATTGTCCGATGAAGAAATCATTGAGATGCTAACAACAATCAAAGGCGTTGGAGTGTGGACGGTACAGATGCTATTGATGTCTACGCTAAAACGACCAGATGTTTTTCCAACGAATGATCTAGGAATTAATAATGCCATCATCAAGCGTTATCGATTGCGAAGTAAAGGAAAGCAATTGACGAAACGTATTTTGAAAATTTCGGAAGCTTGGAGCCCTTATCGGTCTACGGCTTGTCTTTATCTTTGGCGGTGGATTGACGGGGGAAAGGGTTAGAATGGGAATGGGAATTAGAATTAGAGTTAGAACCTGTCTGGTCTATCTGGCTAGCTAGACAGGCCGCCAGGCAAGATTAGAATGGCCATCTAACGTGTTTGAATAGGAATTGGAACTTGCCTAGCCGATAGGATAGGTGGGAATGGGAATTACCCACTAACGCGATACTGCGGTCGAGAGAAAATTGAGCTTGAGCTTGAGCTTGAATTTGAAAATTGCTAATAATACCACAGGGCTCAGATTAACTAAAAACATAAATTTACGATTACAGAAAAAATCAGTCCATTATCCGCTCAATCTGTGCAAATCCGCGTCTGATTAAATTTTAAATCGCTTTAGCGATCCAAACGAAAACAGCCTCACAAAACAAAGCATAGACTATGATCAAAAAACTGCCGTTTATCTTTTTTCTTTTTTTGGGTTTACAAAACACGGTAGCCCAAACCGATTTGACGGATGCCAAGTTACTCCTCAGCAGTAGCCAGTTCAAACCTGCCCAGTTATTACTACAAGAATTGGTAGACAACAAATCGCGTCAAGACTTTGAGATGGCAGAGGCCGCTTATCTATTGAGTTATTCCTTTCTTCAATTACAAGATTTTGCGCAAGCAGAAAAATACAATAAGCTTTCTTTAAAAATAAAAGAAAAACTTAACTACGAATTCGTAGCAGATAATTTCATGCGCATGGGGACAATCGAGTTGCGTAAACAGCAATACGAAAAAGCACTGGATCATTATCTTTATGCACTTGACTTACCACATGAAGATGAAGCTTTTACGGGCTTGTTGTATGGCTATTTAGGATTGACTTGCGCAAAAATGAATCGCCTCAAGCAAGCAAAAAAGTTTTACCAAAACTCACAAGAAACTTTCAAAACAGTTTACGATGAGCCACACGAATATTTGGTAAATAACTGGTTGCAAATAGGGAAAATTGAACTAGCAGAAAATAAATTTGATCTTGCGAAAGAGTCTTTTTTAAAAGCACTATACCTTGATCAAACGGTAGACAGTACCAATGTCAACCCAAGAAGAATCGCCATTCACAACGCACTGGGGGCTTTGAATTTTTACTATTATGAAAAAGATACCATCGCTTTGCAGCATTACAAATTTGCAAGTGAGGTAAGCAAGCAAGTTTGGGGAACTGCGCATCCAGAAAGCATTCGTTGTTGGTCGAATATAGCAGAAATATATCTTTATCGTTCTGAAAAAGAACAGGCGAGAAAAGTCGTTCAAGCAGCATTGGATAAGGTGGCGCCAGATTGGAAAACTAAAGGTGCGGGGCAAGCGATTAACGGAGAGGCGATCTTTATGGACAAACCTTTATTGGCACATTTGTATAGTCTTGATGCAAAGATTGCCATGAAAATTTATAAAGACACAAAAGCAAAATCTGATTTAGAAAAAGGATATGAGGCAAGCGAAAAAGCAGCTTCTATTTTTGAAAACTGGTTGAATAGAATTCAAGGAGAAAGTAGTCAGATGGTTTTGCTACAGCAAAATGTTGATGTCTATGAAACAGGTATTCAAGCGGCCTACCAACTCAGCTATGCAACAGGCGATAACACCTGGATCGAAAAAGCTTTTTTATTAAGTGAAAGATCTAAAGCGAGTATTCTCAAACAGATGATGCTTCGACTGAATGCTTTTGATCAATTGCCCAATTCGGAAGACTTAGTAGCTGAAGCAAAAACTTTACAAGCAGCCGTTTCTAGTTACGAAGTGCAGCTTTCAGATGATTATGAAAATAGACAACTTCGTGAGGATTTGCTTAGCGCAAAAAACGATTATGCAAACTTTGTGCGTTCTGTTGAACAGAAATATCCAGATTATTTTAAAAATCGTTTTGAACAATCTAGAACAGATATCGCTGCGATACAAGAACAGCTTGACAACGAGTCGGTGATCCTGTCCTATTATCTCGGAACAGATTTGTATTACATTTTTGGTTTGAGCAACAACAGTATGACTGCCTTTGCATTTCCGCAAGATTCAATCATGGAAGGCTACGATAAAAAGAAGCGAGATAAATCTTTTGATTTTGAAAAAGAGAAGTTGAAGATTTTTGAAAAAATAGGAGGAGAAGTAAGTCGACAATTGACAAAAGATTTTGCACCCGTTTCTTTGAAAGAAGGAGTAGGAGCACAATTAGCAGCGATCAAGCGCATGCAAAAAGAAGAATTTGCGCACTTTAGTAATCGTATGTACGGTAAGTTGATTTACCCGATGAAAGAATTTATCAAACGCAAAAAACATCTAATCATTATTCCTCATGGCGAGTTGTGTTATCTGCCTTTTGAAGCAGTGACTAAAACTAAAGCAGTAGGAAATATCCGATATTCTAAATTGGATTATTTGATTAAAGACTTTGCAATCACTTATCATTATTCGGCGGACCTGTTTTATCGTGCTACCCTAAAACGAAATGAACGACCAGAGAGAGAAGCAAATTTTTTAGGTCTCGCACCAGTCTTCAATTCAGATGAAACCGCTGGTTATGTTTGGGACAGTCGCGATTATGTATTGGAAGATTCATTTGAGAATAATGCAAATAGTATGCGTGGATCTGCAATGTATGGCGATGAGTTGCGCCCACTTTTAAATTCACAAGAAGAGATACTCGGTATCGCCAAGCGTTTTGCCAAGAAACGAAAAGACAGCAAAGCTCTATTGCATCAAGAAGCTACTGAGGAAGCCTTTAAAAGAGAAGTTCCACATTATACTTACGTGCATGTCGCTTCTCACAGTTATGCTGATCCGATCAACCCTCGTTTGTCCGGCGTCATCTTCGCTAATTACGAAAACAGCAAAAACAACCAAGACGGCATACTCCATGCACCCGAAACATTTTTGCTAAATGTAAACGCTGATCTCTTAGTGCTCAGTAGTTGCGAAAGTGGTGTAGGGAAATACGTAGAAGGAGAAGGTCTAATGTCGTTAACTCGAGGCTTTTTATACGCTGGTGCTAGCAATATGGTTTGTTCTATGTGGAAGGTTTACGACAGTTACACCAAAACACTCATGATCAAATTTTATGACAACATCCTTAATGGCGATACCTACAGCAAGGCTTTACGCAAGGCAAAACTGAAGATGATAAAGAAGGAAAAAACTGCTCATCCGCGAAAGTGGAGTGGGTTTATTTTGATTGGGGTGGAGTAGATACGCTTGGGGATTAATTGTATCTTCGACTTTGGTTTTAAACAACTTCTAAAATAAAACGAGTTGAAATTTACAAAACACTACAGCATCCAATAACTAACATCATGAAGAAATTCTCCTTAAGTCTACTCCTAATTATCTTCACCACCTTCCTATTTGCACAAGGCCCCATCGTCACAAATGTCTTTCCTGCCAACCAAGCCATCACGGTAGCAGATGACGCAAGCATCTACGTTACTTTTGATCAGGCATTGGATTTGAGTACGATAGATTATGGTACTTTTAAAGTATTTGGAAGATGGTCAGGGCCAATGCCTGTAGCTTTTTCGATGAGTAATAATGACCAAACGGTTGAGTTGATTCCAGAGTTGGTGTATTCAGCAGGAGAGTGGGTGACGGTTACGATTAGCAAAGGTCTGAAAGGCGTGAATGGCGAAAATATGGAACAAGTCTATTCCTGGAATTTTTGGATAGCAACGAGTCCTAACGGAACCTTGGAGCAAGGTTTAATACAAACCATAGAATTGCGACAGACGGGAGAAACCTTGGTGCAACCTTACGGCGCCTATGCTGGTGATTTGAATAATGATGGCTACTCAGATTTGACGGTAGTTAATGAGAATACAGACGACTTACGCATCTTGCTAAATGATGGAGCAGGAAACTATTCTGATGATTTTGAAATCATAACAATGGGATCAGACAGGCCATCTCCAACTGAAGGGGCTGACTTTAATAGCGATGGAGAAATTGACCTAGTGGTGGTCACCGTTGATATAGGAGAAGTACGCATTTTATTTGGCGATGGAAACGGAAGCTTTGTCTTGGATCAAACCTATTTTGTTGGCGAGGCTTTGCGCGGAGTGATCGTAACTGATTTGGATGGCGATGGGAATGATGACATTGTAGCAACCAATCGCGATGGTAACAACCTTGCCATTTATGTAAATGACGGAACGGGGCAATTCACTTCCTCCGAACTTGATGTTGATCCCGCGGGAGATGGCGAAAATTCCTGTGCTATTTCGGATGTCAATCATGATGGGATTCCAGACATGTTTGTGGGGTATTACGACTCAGAAGAAGTAGCCATTTACCTAGGAGACGGAGCGGGTGGTTTTACCTTATCTGCGAAACGGGCGGTAACTGGCAAACCTTGGATGCTTGCAGCAGGCGACTTAAATGGTGATGGTTATGCGGATGTAGCTTCTGCGAATTCAACTGGTGATAATATGACTGTGTTGTTTGGTGATGGAAATGGGAACCTAAGTTTACCAATTATTTACACCTATCCCAACACTGAATTTCCATTGGCTGTCGACTTAGGTGATCTTGACGGAGATGGTGATCTAGATATTGTTACGAGTAATTACAGTAGCGCAGATTTTCTTGTTTTTGAAAATAACGGTCAGGGTGCATTCTCTGTTAACTCTATTTTAGAAACAACTGGAAATGCTTCCTGTGCTATCCTTCACGATCGCGACAATGACGGCGATCTTGACATCACGGCTACCGATGAAACCGATGATCTTGTCCTCATTTTTATAAATGAAATACCAAATAATACCTCCAGTATTTCTGATGATTTATCTGTAACTATTTTCCCAAATCCTTTTGAAGGAACCTTTACCATGGATTATGTTTTAGAGGAATCTACTTTCGTAAAAATAGAATTGCTAAATGTTTTAGGTGTGAAAATAGCTGAGTTGCAAAACAAATTTACTATTGCAGGTAAGCACCAGTTTCAATGGACTAGCGACTTGGC
>CALGLS010000145.1 GCA_937959375.1 uncultured Saprospiraceae bacterium | reverse complement strand
AGCCCTCTTAATAAATTCCCTCGTCATATTAGTTTTGCTCTTACTTGTCATTCAATTGAATTGGCGAGCAAGAGATGCCATCTATGCTTTTCAGTATGACCTGTTCAATGAAAACAAAAGAGTGGTTAAGAAAGAACAAATTGAATCAATTATCAATGATTTGGAAACGATTAGATATGAGGACTTAGATCAAGCGTATCTGGATTACACCAAGTCTGACCAACAGAAATATAAAAACCTAGTTCGAAAACTCAGCTATTATAAAATCAAACGCAGTGATTTGAATAAGAAGATCGCTGGCAACTTTCGCTTAAAAGAATTTATTTGCAAAGATCGCTACTACGAAGCATGCATCATGAAAGATCGCGATGACATCATCTGCATTTTTAATAAAAAAATATTTTTCAAGACATTGGAATTGCAAGACGAATTAGAAAAGCTAGGACATGATAAAGATGCTTTCAGAATTGTTAATGGTCATCGACACCCTGCCTACAACGAAAATATTGGTGGCGCAAAACTAAGTCGCCACATCAAAGGAGAGGCCGTTGATATAGTCGTGAAAGATGTAGATCGAAATGGTTACGTCAACAAAAAAGATAAGGATATTATTTTGGATTTGTTGGAAAACAAGATCATTAAAGACAAGGGAGGAATTGGTCTGTATCCCGGAAGTGGAAATGTTCATTATGACGTTCGAGGCACTAAAGCTCGCTGGAATTCTTATTGAGGAAATTCGGAATGGCTAAGCTGTTGGTTAATAGAAAACATCTAGCTATAGCTAGTTAAACAACTTCTATTTAAACTTCTTCGCCTTTTGGTAACGTAAAAATAAAAGTAGTCCCTTCACCAACTTCAGACTCCACAGATATTTTTCCATTGTGATATTCTACGATTCGCTTACATAGAGATAAACCAATGCCAGATCCTTTGTAATCTCTGTTGGCGTTGAGGCGTTTGAATAATCCGAAAATTTTGTCGTGAAAATGAGCTGCAATCCCCAGTCCATTATCCTTTATTCTTATTTCTAAAAACGCATCTTTCTCTTCAACTGTTATTTCAATAATCGCTTGTTGGTCGGGTTTCTGAAATTTAATAGCATTGGAAATGAGATTCTGAAAAAGCTGCTGAATCTGAGTTTTATTACCAAAGACAGTTGGCAAATTTTCGTACTTGAATATCGTGTCGTTTTCGCGAATAGAAACTTGCAAATCCGCTTTGACTAAAATCATTAGATCATCTAGGTTGATCAATTTAAATGCAGCACTTGAACTTTTGACTCTCGAATATTCAAGTAGTCCATCCAATAAATTTTTCATTCGTTTAGAGCCATCTACTGCATATCCCAAAAATTCTTTTGAACTTTCGCTAAGTGACTTTTCGTTGTGTTCTAAAAGTTGAAGATAGCTAACGACAGTGCGCAGTGGCTCTTGCATATCATGAGATGCGGCATAAGCAAAACTCTCGAGATCTTGATTAGATTTTTCAAGACTGGTAATTGTGCTGGTAAGTTCCTTCGTTCGTATTTCTATTTGTTTTTCTAAATTTGCTTTATGATTTTGTAAATCCACCAATGTCTTTGCATGTATAATTTTGATGGAGCTCATTGAAGCAATGGTCGAAAGTGTGGTAATATCTGCGCTGTTAAATGCATTCGCCTCTGGGTGCTCACAATCAATGACACCTATGACTTCATTCTCGTATATGATAGGAACTGCTATTTCCGAAAGTCGTTGAGAATCGTCAACAATATAGCGATCATCTTTGCTTGTATCATGAATCAGTTCAGGGATGCCCGTTTTGGCAACTGTTCCAACAATACCTTTACCAACCTCAATGCAGATAGGATTTAAAATTGTTTCGTCTACTGGATTTTTGAATCCATGTGCAGCCTTTTGAATTAAATGTTGACCACTCTCGTCAATTAGATAAACGACACAGTCCACAAAACCCATTTGAGCAATGACGCTTTTGGCAATCAACCAAACTATTTCATTAATGGTAGTTTTATACAAAAGTTGCATTCCAAAGTCATTAATGATTTGGAGATGTTCCTCTCTGCTCATTTGTCGATGCTCAATGTGCATTGATTTAGAATCTGTGTCAGTTTTGTGCTTTTGCATAAATGAATATAATTAACCATTCTAGTGGCATTGTTTGGTTATCCAATAATCAAAAAAAGAGGGATTGTAAAAGAGCCTTAGCTTGGAGAGGGAAGGGAATAGGGAGTCAAAGAAGGGCGTTTATCTTCTTTTCTCCAGTTATATCCTAAATAAATGTGCCAATTATTCAGATAAAGTGAAGTTGTGCAAGAAGAACCTATAGAATCATAGGTATTTAGGTATGAAACTTAGTGAAGTTTTTCAAAGAAGAAAAGTTTTATATGGTAGACATTCTAAGGATATCTATTGAGAGGGGCTATGGATAAAGAGTTCATGTTGCTATTCAACATACTTCTGGCGTACCACCAAAAAGTAATAATCATCATCCATCGGTAAATACCCCTGATCATAGCAATAGTAATAGGTTTTACCTGCTTTGGTAGAATACACGTTTGTAAAATAGCTAAATTTAAAACCTCTCTCCAGTAATTTTTCACGATGAACCTTGTTCTTTCCATCTGGATTTAGGCTAACTAAAATCCGTCTATTCTTTCGAAGAATATTGTTGATGTTTCGCACAAAATTATTAGAGTCACTATTGAGCTTATTGTTGTAAACATTGCGGCATTGATCCGAACAAAACTTTTTGTCAGCTCTTCCCACAAAGGATTCTTTACATTCCAAACACTTTTTTTTCATTTTTTGCTGTTTTTTATTGCTTTTCGCAAACTACTGATTTGTAATGACTTACGTTGTTTGTATCCGTTTGCAAACGTTTACAAGTAATTACAAACGAAATTACGCAATTAATAACCGAATACCAAGCCCTACCCCCTGCATCTTTGTGGTGTTGATGGTGCTGATGTATCCGGTTTTAAAAATACTAGAGTTTAATCCTAACGGTATTGAGATAAACTCTGACTATAAGAGAACCGCATAACACTCGTTTTTGATCGGATACTGAAGCAGCATCATATTTATTATTCATTAAAATTTTCAGACATGAATTCATTAAGAAACAGCGTAAAATTAATCGGACATTTAGGAGCAGACCCTGAAGTAAAAAAACTAGAAAGCGGAAAGGTCGTTGCCAAATTCTCAGT
Source organism: uncultured Saprospiraceae bacterium (assembly GCA_937959375.1). GTDB lineage: Bacteria > Bacteroidota > Bacteroidia > Chitinophagales > Saprospiraceae > CALGLS01. The sequence continues at coordinate 310 of CALGLS010000145.1, read as the reverse complement.
AGCAACCAGTGAAGTGTATAAAAACAAAAAAGGGGATAAAGTAACCGAAACCCAATGGCACCAAATTATTGCTTGGGGAAATACCGCAGAGTATGTAGAGAAGTACTTGCGTAAAGGTACTCACATAGCGCTAGATGGTAAATTAACTCATAACTCTTATCAAGATAAAGACGGCATCAAACGATATTCAACACAAGTTGTAGCCAACGAATTTGTTCTACTTACTAAGTCGGATCTGCCATTCTGATCCATTGCATGATTGTATTGTTTCAACCGGCATTAGCGTACCCTCGCTTTTGCCGGTTCTTTT
>CALGLS010000144.1 GCA_937959375.1 uncultured Saprospiraceae bacterium | reverse complement strand
GAAAAAATAACTCCAGAGCCAGATCCGCCTCTTGGACCAAAAGAGTCACCACCAAAGAATTGACCGAAAGGATCATTATTTCGACCCTGTCTTCTTTTTTTTGCAGCAGCAGAACTTTCTGTGGCTGAAATATGCACGACTACAGGCATCGCTTTTTTAGCGGCAGCTTTAAAGTCAAGGGGAGCAGCCACCGTTCCTTTCTTGATGTTTACCCTGTTGTTGACGTTTTGAGCGAAAGTCGTTTGAGGAGCTGCTGGCTGCGTTTGAGGCATCATGTAAAATACACCTGCTAGTGCAATTAGCCCTCCCATCGCTCCGGCTGTTATAAATCCAATTAATTTTTTCATGGTCCTAAATTTTAGTTTTGTTAGATAATTCGTTTGTAAATGTATAAAGACAATTTACAATTCAGATAACAAGGAATCAAGGCAAAGGAATATATCCTTTGTCAGTTTCCTGATTTTTTTAAAATTACTAGTGAGCTTGAAGTAGAATAGTACCTTGAGGAAGGTGATGCAGTATTAACGTTTGCGGCTTAGGCTTGTTCTTAGACTGCTTTATTTTAACGAGATGTTAACAGGTATTTATTGTGTGGGGGCGCTTTTCGTTTTAATTATTGAATTATTATTTCAGTATAGTAATACTAGACCTAAATTATGGAGTTATTTAAAACAGATGCTCTAATTCCGAGTATCAATCCCCCAAGTCAATTTCTCTCGAATCGTATTCATAAAACTTTGATCGTTTAAGCGCATCAAGCGGATCGGGAAATCACATTTTCTAACTGCCAATTGATGCAGCGAAGTGATGGTCTCAAAACGTGAATCGAGTGTACATAAAAAGTTTTCGGCTCGACCGACTACCTCAAAAGAAATAACGGAATCGTCGGAGATGACGATGGGACGAATATTTAGATTGTGCGGTGCAACGGGTGTGATAATGAAATTACCGGAGTTTGGAAAGACGATGGGACCACCACAACTCAGGGAATATCCCGTAGAGCCTGTTGGTGTTGCTACAATGATTCCATCTGCCCAGTAAGAATTAAGATAAGCACCATTTATGTAAGTGTGAATCGTAATCATCGAAGAGGTATCACGCTTCAGAATGGTAAAATCGTTGAGTGCAAATTTGCATTCGCCAAAAAGAGGAACGTTAGATTCTAGATAAAGCATTCTTCTTTCTTCGTAAGAAAACATACCTCGTTTAACTTGGCGGATTGCTGATTCTATCACTCCTTTTTCTACGTTAGCTAAAAAACCTAATCTTCCTAAATTAATACCCAGAATGGGAACCCCACTATCCCGAATCAAAGTTGTGGCACTAAGAATGGTTCCATCTCCTCCTAGAGTGATCATATAGTCGATCTTTCTAGTTTTGAAATCTAGATAACCTTCAAATTTCCCAACTGGATTTTTGAAGGTAATTTTGTCTTTCAATTGTTCAATAAAAGGAGTGAATACATAGGTAGTAAATTCGTTATCGTGCAAGGCATCAAAAAGCCTTTGGATAACTGGAAGATCTGCGTCCTTTGCCTGCTTACTATAAACTACTACCTGCATTAGAAAAATATCTGATTGTGGATGAATAAACCGTACTCGTTTAGGTGATTTCGACTAAACTGAAACTGTAAAATCTTGTCGTAATATACAACAAAATCTAAGCCGATACCACTTCCATACATCCATTCGTTTCCAAGTGGATTGGTCGCAGCGTATTGATTGTCGTGTACATAGCCCGTATCGTTGTAAAATATGAGATATATCTTGGCGGGCATTTTTTTAAATTGCTTGATGGGCATTGCCTTTCCCCAGTTCCATTCAAAGTTAAACAACTCATAGCGCAGAGTTGTTTGCAAATAACCGTAATCTAATCCATCTACTACATATAACTCATAACCGCGTAGATAATCGGATATGTAGCCAAGTGCATAATAATTGGTGTAAGCTTGTTTTTTTCGGAGTACTTGGGTCTTTCCTTTTACTTTAGCTCCAAAACTAAATTTCTTATTCAACTTAAAATATTGTTCCAGTTGTAATGAAAACGCTAGTCCATTTCTATCCTTAAAAATCCCCAAACCTTCTTTTTCCATGATCCCTAAAAAGCGACGACCACTTAGTGGATAAGGTCGTACATCTCTTTCGTCTATTGTGAATTCGTAACGTAGAAAAAACAATTGTTGTCTTTTCTTATTATTGAGAAAATAATCAGGATTGAGTTCAAAGGCTACCTTCTCGGAAATACTATTTTGTTGATATTCTAACTTTGCGCGATGATAAAATTTTATTCCCTTTCGGTAAATGAAAGTAGTACCTGCACGAAAACGATATAATTGGAATTCATCATCATTTCGATCAAAAGCCAATTTGTTTTCGATTGTTTGGTAGGCTATTTCTTTGCGACGAGAATAAAAAGTTGAGGCTTTAAATCCGATTGTTTGTTCTTTGTTGATGTATGGAATTTCGTAGGCGAGTTCATATTTTTGTTTGTAACCAAAAAGTAAACCTAGCTTCAGACGATCTTTTCGTCCGGTCAGATTAATGTGGTAAGCATCCATTCCAAAATTGATTCGATTGAAATCTCTTTTTTGTTCTTGCCACCAAACATTGAAATTTCTATCTGCTAATTCCATTACAACGATGGGGTAGACGTACCAGTTTTCCTGAACATCAATAGTAAATGAAATCCCATTATTAGCTTGATCCCAAGCTTTAATATTAAAATCTGCAATGCTAAAAAGTGCCGTGTTTAGGATGTTTCTTTTGTTCGCCTCAATCCGCTCTGTCAATTCGGTCATGGCTATTTTATCTCCTATTTTGAAATCTAGTTCGCGGAGGATAATGCGATCTTTCGTTTTTTTATTTCCTGCTATCTCTATACTTTGTACCAATACACTATCCATCTGCGCCACAGCTAGGGTAGGCAGAAAAATGAATAGCATCAAGAAGTGGAAATATCTTATTGGCATTCGACTTAATTAAGTGAAAAAGCCGAAGTTAATACATTGATTAAGTAAATACTTAATTCGTATTGAGATAAATGATTGAATTGTGTTTGAAAAGTCAATCTCTGTGGCAATGATACCTTTTACTTTGACCTAGAATACTTTTTTGAACCATATAAGACATAAGGATCAGATAAGTTTTAACGTAAGTTGTTCACTTAGACGTTCAAGTAGGTCATCAACAAGTTATATCGGTCCTTAAGTGAATCGAAGTAAGTTGACTCTTGGAAGGATGCCTTTACTTTATAGTCAAAGCGCTCGAAAGTAGCGATAATACTGTTGATTTCTGGTTTGTTGATTTTGATGGTTACATCAATGCGAGTAGAATCGAGGGCAGAGGTGATAAAACTACTGAGTACTACTGCTTTTTCAGACTCAACAATTTGAGCGATTTGTGCTAGGGTGTAGTCTATTTTGCTCATTTCCAAAACAATGATACTACCTGGTTCTGTAAAGGAACCAATACTTGCAAAAAACCGCAATAAGTCATCTTGTGAAATTACGCCAAGGTAATTGTCCTCTTTGTCAACCACAGGAATAACAGTCAATTTATATTCACTTACTAGATGTAGTACTTTGTATACGTGATCGCCTGCTTGTGCATAAGGTCGATTGAGCGATAGGTCATAAGACCCAACAGCTTCTAGTACATCATGATCAAGAATATCTTCTTCACCAATCAAACCCAATAATTGTCTATTGTTGACAATAGGAAGGTGTTTGACGTAGTAGTCATTCATAATACTCAAAGCATCTTCGCCGGTATCAGAAGTTTTGAGAGGAATAATACTTTGTGATAAAAGGTTTTCTGCTATCATGACATTTTCTGTTTGCTGTAGCTGCATGTATATTTATGTTTGCTTTTATTTATAACGCTTTTATGAGAAAAATCGTTTCTATTGTTGATAAAATAACTGTTATAAATACTTGATTTTACTTGCAGCAGACAATTAGGTATAGACTAGTAATTAGCTTAATAAAAGGCAATCGCTATACCAAAAATTATCCTAGTAGTTTCCTCTTCTGTAATACGAATTCTTCTTCGGTCAATAAGCCTTTTTGTCTAAGTTCAGCTAGCTTTTGCAATTGCTCTAATAACTCAGTGTTTTGGCCGGGATTTTCCATTTTCTTAGCTTGGTTGCCACTCAATCGATAGTTATTTTCTTGAAAAGCTTCAAATTCATCTTGAATTCTCAAATAGGCCAAAGCATCGTGGGTTTTTATTTTTTCAAAATCTTTAAAACCCAAAGCTACTGCGTTATCCAAGTGATACATCGATTTGTTTTTGTCTTCCATCAGTGAATAAGCACATGCTAAATTGAAATGTACTGAAATATCGTCTTCATTGATTTGTAGCGCTTTTTCGAAATCAGCGATGGCACCTTCGTAGTCGTAATCTTTGAATTTCTTGACACCACTGTTTTTGTACGGGTTCGCCTTGCTAGAAGCGCGAGGTTTTCTTTGTTTGCGTGGTGCAGGTGTTGGAGGAGCTTGTTGTCTTCGTCCGCTTCGATCACGTCGCTCTTGATATCTGCGATCGGTTCGCTCACCTCTTTGTTGCTGTTTTCCTTGTCGTTGTCTTTGGGCACTTGTTCCTCTATAAAACATCATAGCCATAATACCAACAAGTATTAACGGAAGGTTAGTTATATTAGCAAATACTATGGCTCCAAAAATCCAGAATATTATTGAAGGATCGAATTTTTTCATTTTATAAATCTTTTGCTGGCAAGATAGTTAAGTCATTTGACATTTAAAACTATTAATATATTAAGAAGTTATTTTAAGTAAAAAGCTCCACTACAAGCAAGTTTGTAGTGGAGCCCTTTTCTTAGTTTTTTATATGGAAATAGCAGTTTATCTTAGTAATCGTTTTTTCTGACTAGAAAATTCTTCTTCGGTTAGTAAGCCTCTTTCTCTTAATTCACCTAGTCTTTTAAGTTGTTCGAGGAGATCTCCTGATAAAGCTGGAGTTTCTTCCTGTTCTACTTTTATATCCAGTTGGAAGTTATTTTTTTCAAAATCTTCGTATTCATCTTGAATTCTAAGATAAGCGAGGGCATCATGCGTTTTGATTTTATCAAACAATTTGAAGCCATGTTTTACTGCTTTGTCTAAATGGAAAAATGCTTCTCCTTTTTGCTCAGTCAAAGAATAAGCACAAGCTAAGTTAAAATGAACTGAGGGATCTTTATCGTTGATCGTAAGTGCTTTTTCAAAGTCTTCAATCGCACCATCAAAGTCATAGTCTTTAAACTTTTCTATCCCACTCTTTTTGTATGGGTTCAAATTTTTAGCGGCTTTTTGTTGATATACTTCTCTTTGTCTTTTTACTGCTGCTTCTCTTTCTTTTTTAAGGTCACTACGATTTGGTCTACCTTGAGTTGTTCGTTCTGGTTGACCTTGTCTACGATTGCGTTCTCTTCTGTCAAAGTCTGTATTCCGTTTACGATAAGTGGTTTCCATATATCGCTTGTTGTATTTGATATCAAATACATCTTGATCCATTGAAAGAAAAGCAATAAAGTCAATAATAGAAAGGACGAAACCAACTACAGGAATAAAGTAGAGTAAGCCCAAACCAATCTGACCCAAATAAAATCGGTGTACACCAAAATATCCAAGTAATAGGGCGAGTATAGCAGCTACATTTTTATCTTTCATCCGACGTGTGTGGTTCTTTTGTTGAAGTACAACGACTTCGTATTCGCTTTTATATTGTATTGTTTCCATTCCTCTAAATTCATATTTTATCTTTGTTTTCACAAATGAATTAGACCAATGGAGGCTTTCTCATTATGAACTGATGTTTTTGATGGATTATTTTAGTGAAGCAGTTCATTAGTATTCACATACGCTTACTCCTAAAGAGAAACCTTAGCTTTTGAACACTTCTTAAGATGGGTTCTAGTAAACGTTGATCGAATCACTAAAATAACTTACAAGTTAGAACAGCAATATCGTCTGGATAGTTTAAATCGCCTTTGAAGATTTCTATTTTCTCCATCAACTTTTGGTTAAAGATCGTTGCAGAGTCATGTTCATGTTCTAAGGTAAATTCTTTCAACATATCTTCATCAAAGAAATCACCTGCATCATTCTGAACATCTGTGAGACCATCCGTAAATGTAACAATGATTGCTTCTTGATCGATTTTGATTTCACCAATTTCAACCTCAGGTAATTCCATAAATGATCCTAAGATGGTAGACCCTTTATCTAGGTGATACACTTTACCTCCCATTGACATTAATGGTTGGTTATGACCAGAGTTGACATATTTGAGTGTATAATTTGTCTTATCAAATTCGGCAATAAAAAAGGTAAGAAACTTTTCGCCTTTTGTAATTCTGAAAAGTGATTGATTGAGTTCTCTTACAAAAGTATCTAATTCAGAACGTTTGTGAATAAGACTTTGAAAGTTTGCCTGAAAGTTCGCCATCAACAATGCTGCGGCAATTCCTTTTCCAGAAATATCTGCAATACAGAATGCAAATTTATTATCATCGAATTCTATAAAGTCAAAATAATCTCCTCCCACTCCAAGATGTGGTTTGTAGATTGAACCCAATTCAAAAACGTCACTTACTGGAAAGGTTGAAGGAATCAAAAGATGTTGCATATCACTTGCCAATTCCATTTCACGACGAAGTCTTTCTTGTTCTAGTTGTTGTTTGAACAGACGTTTGTTTTCGATTGCTACTGCAATGATATTCGTAATCGTTGTGATAAACTGTACCTTATTATACATGTCATCATCTTTATCGAAGCCACCGATAAAAGTGTAAGCAATTGCATTGTCTTTGTGCAAAACAGGAATAACAATATCAAATTGCTTGATCAAAGGATGATCTATATCATCTTCCAGATTTCCAAGACGTTGGTATTTTGGCAAAACATCACTGATATCCATTTGCACCAATTCATCTTCAATACCTATGGATGAGATACAACTCCATTTGTCTTCTTCAATCACATAGAGCGCCATTTTCTTTACGCCCATTTCCCAACTTAAAAAAGAATTGTACATCTCATACAATCCCGAAGCTTTTACATTATTATTGATAGCTTGGGTGATCGTCAATAGACGATTGATCTGCAGTTGTTTGAGATGCAGTGCCCGCTCCATGGTTTCGAGCTTTGAGAGATCCTTTTTTATTTTTGAAAATTCAGACATTTCTTGTTTATCGTTTTTAGGAAATTTTGTTGGAGACGGAAGTTTCCTTCAATCGTATATTCGCATCAGACGAGAAACTTCCGTCTTCGGACTATACAATTTAATTATTCACATCTAATGCATCGCGAAAACCGTTCCCAACCAGATTAAAAGCTAAAACCATTAGCATAATTGCGAAAGCAGGGATTAATGCAAGAAAAGGTTTTCCACTGATGGCGTAACCATAATTTTCATTTAACATGGTCCCCCATGATGGTGTTGGTGGTTGAATTCCAAAGCCAAGATAGCTTAATCCTGCTTCAATTAGTATAGCTGTTGCGAAAGTAGTTGCCGCTATGACCATTACCGGACCTAATACATTGGGCAAAATGTGTCGAAATATGATTCTACCTGATTTAAATCCCATACTTTGCGCCGCTTCTACAAATTGTATTTCTTTGAATGAAATCACTTGCCCACGAACAATACGTGCTACATCTACCCACATCGTCAACCCTACGGCCAAAAATATGATTCCGATTCCTCGACCTAAGGCTAATACAATTGCGAAAACTAGTAATAAGGTTGGGATGGACCAAACTGTATTTATAATCAACATCACTAGATCATCAACTCGACCACCGAAGTAACCAGCAATAGATCCTAGAGTAATACCAATGGTCAATGAAATAAACACGGCAATAAGTCCTACTAATAATGAAATTCTAACTCCAAGAATGAGTCGACTTAACATAGAGCGTCCATATTTATCTGTTCCTAATACAAAAGTTTTTGAGTAGATATTTTCTTTTTTTATTTGTGCTTGTAAATCAGTTATTGCTATTTCTTTTTTTTCTTCGTTTATGTCGTTAAAGTTTAGTTGACCTGTTACTACTTCTTGCTTTTTATTTTTGAACGACAATGGGTAATAAACATCTGCCAGATCATAAGTAATTTCTTTTCCTTTGATTCGTTGACCCGTTTCTAAATTATCGCCTTCGTAGCGTTCAACTATTATTTTTGCTCCTTCAAATTTATAGTTATTGATGGGCAGTAATTTGTGCGGATTGGCCTTACCAAAAAGCATGGTTTTAAAGAAATTGCTTTTTTCTATTTTCCTATTTTTATGAATGGCAAGTATTTGAACTTCGAAGCCAGGCGACTTCAAAGATACTTCAGGAATTTGTTCGTTTACATCAGGTGTTTGATCTGGTGAGATAAGGTAACCCAAAATTGCCATCAAAACGGCACATCCAATAACTACCATACCAAATATAGCAGGCTTGTTTTTCCACAAGCGACGCCAAGCTCTTTGGTTGGGTGAATCTTTTTTATTCTTATTGATGTTGGATGTCATTTTGTAAAGGTAAGTAATGAAAATTAAAATTTGAGTATAAAATGTCTGAAGTCCGAAGTCTAAAGTTTTCCTCTAACGTGAATTCCGATAGCGTGATTTAGAAAAATTAATTGATTTTTTTTCACTCTTAAGTTGGACAAAATACTTTTCATTTTGAATATTCAAATAACTTAGAAAAAAGAACTAATTTCAATAAATGAAAATCGCCTTACTAGAACCTTTCTTTACGGGCAGTCATCAGCGCTGGGCAGAGGGTTATCAACAGAGTTCCCAACATGATGTGGATATCTTTTCTTTGCCGGGTAGGCATTGGAAATGGCGTATGCATGGTGGAGCTGTTTCGCTTGCTAAGCAATATAATCAAAGTGCATTTAATGCTGACTTTATTTTGGCAACGGATATGTTAGATCTATCTGTTTTTTTGGCTTTGACCAAAAACAAAACAAGTGGAGTTCCTGTTGGTATTTATTTTCATGAAAATCAATTGACTTATCCTTGGTCAACTTCTGATCCTGATGTAAAATTAAAAAGAGATAATCATTACGCATTTATCAACTATACTTCTGCTCTTGCTGCGGATCGTATTTTTTTTAATTCCCAATATCATTTAGATTCTTTTGTAAATAGTTTACCCAATTTTTTGAATCAGTTTCCAGATTTCCATGAGTCTGAAAATATTGAATTAATCAAAAATAAAAGTCAGGTCTTGTACTTAGGTATGGATCTTAAAAAAATAATTACCCAAACCGAGTATCTGGAAAAACTTAATATAGATACTGACAACAATGCTGTTACAATTTTGTGGAATCACCGTTGGGAATATGATAAGCAACCTGATTTATTTTTTGAATCTTTGTTTCGATTAAAAGAGGAGAGTGTTGCTTTCAAATTAATTGTACTGGGTGAATCTTTTCATAAGGCACCAGCAGTTTTTGCGAAAGCGAAAGAAAAATTGAGAGAAGAGATTATTCATTTTGGTTTTACTGAAAGTAAGAATAAATATCAAGAGCTATTATATCAAGCAGACTTGTTGCCAGTAACAGGAATTCAAGATTTTTTTGGTGGTTCTGTTGTTGAAGCTATCTATTGTGGTTGTTCCCTTTTGTTACCTAATCGGTTAGCTTATCCAGAGCATATTCCTAGTGAGTTACATGATACGTATTTTTATGAAACAGATACTGAGTTTTATAGTCGACTTAAATCAGCGGTTTTAAAAATTAATCAGGTTCGCAGTTCTAATTATTTGCAAACTCATGTTGCTAAATACGATTGGGAAACACAGGCCTTATTATATGATCAGACATTTACAGATTTGTGCTCAAAAGAATGAAGTTGTTGAAGAGACCAAAAATGATTTCAAAATGAGAAGATCCATCAATTCCTATTGTTCTACACAAAATTTGTACATTTACTCCAACAAAACACAAAATCACAAGCTTTCCTGAGATTATAAACCACAAATGAATCCATTTTTACTTATTCTAGCTATTGTTCCGGGACTGTTGATCTGCTATTTGATCTTCAGAGCAGACCGTTATGATAAGGAACCAAAGTTGATGATGCTCGCTGCATTTGTGTTAGGTGCACTTATCACTTACCCGACCATGAAGGTGGAAGCTTTTGCCTCTACACTAGGTTGGGAAGACTCTACAAATTTTATCAAAATATTTGTTTTCTCTGTAGTCTTTGTAGGATTAATAGAAGAGGCTTTCAAATTTTTATGTTTGGCCTTTCCTTACTTTCGTAAAGAATTTAATGAACCTTTAGACGGAATCGTTTATGCTGTATTTATCGCTATGGGTTTTGCTACCGTGGAGAATCTACTTTATGCCGATCGTTTTGGAATTCAAACCATTGCCTTGAGAGGTTTGACTGCGGTGCCCGCGCATGCTGCTTTTGCTGTGATTATGGGTTACTATGTTGGTCTTGCCAAAATGAGTAAAACTAAAAAAGTACAATACCTCTTAATGGGATTATTGATTCCTGCTTTTGTACATGGTTTGTATGATTTCTTTATTCTACAACCTTATTATGAATGGCTGATGTCGTTTGCTTCGCTGGTATTAATTGCCTCTCTTTATTTTGCTTACAAACTTTCGCTAAAACATATTCAGACTTCTACTCGTATTTCGGAGGAGAAGGCGGCGGCGGCGCTGGCTTTGGCCGCAGAAGCACAGCATGCTAATGAGGAAGCTACTGGTCAGGATATGATTGATGAGATTTTTAAGGAGATGCGGGCTAGTAAGGAGGAGGAGGAATGAATGGGAAATAGAAATAGAATTAGAGTGGGAATGGGAATGGGAATTTCTCTTCTGTCGTTTTGGTTTGCGTTCTCAAATAAACGCTTTTTTCTTGATAGGATTATCAGTATTTTTGATTACTGAAATTATTTAATTCGCTGAAAGAAAAAGTATAGCTTTTAAAAAATTACTTCTCTATCATTAAGCTCATCAACTAAAATCTCTCAACTTTAAATACTGCTCTTTTTGTTGCTTTTTCTATCGTTAAGAGATATAAACCTTTTGGTAAATGACCCATTTTTACGGAAGTAGAAAAATCGAAAATTCCTTTCTTTATTAGTTTGCCGGTATAATCTGTCAATTGATAATTTAGTAATTCATCACTAGTTGCATCTAGCTTTATATTCAAAATGTCTTGAACTGGGTTTGGAAATATTTGAATGCCTAATTCATTTGATAAGTCATTGATATTTGTCACGACTGTTGCTATTCCAATTTCATTACTGTAAGCAGATACCTCTTGTGTATTTGTTGCTTTAACTTTGTAGAAGTAAGCAGTGTTGGGCATTAGATTAGTGTCCTCGTAAGTAGAAATATTTGCGAGTGTTGTTCCTACTTCTTGATAATCTGAGTTGTTGTTTGTTGATCGTTCTATGACGAAATTGGTTTCATTGGATGCATTATCTTGCCAATCAAGTTGGATACTTGTGGAACTAATAACTGTACCTTCCAGATTGGTAGGAGGTGCTAAATTTGCTGCGCAATTATTTTGAATGTAGTCATTGACTTCCGTTCTAATTTCACCTAATTCTGGATAAAATAGATCGCCAGGGCATTCTGTACTACAACCATCTTGATGTCCCGAAATGTGATTCAACGTCAGACTTGATGCAGTATGAAAACTACTTCCCAAGGGATCTACATCTATATCGCAAGTTTTCCATGCCAGCAGGTTTTTTAATATGGACTTTGCATCGTCGGTTGGAGTTGTATTTGTGAAATCTCCTAAAACACAAACGCCCATCGTTCCTGTATTGGTTCCACAGAAGTGGGCTCCTCGTACGTCGTCTCCCCTTCCTTCGTATAGCACCCCGTTTGGATCAACTAACCAATTGTATCCAATATCATCCCAACCATTTACATTTACGTGGTAATCCCAAATACTTCGAACGACTCCCGCCCAGTCGGAACTAGCATTGGTACCAGCAGAGTGGTGTACAATTAAATGTGTAACGGTAGTTGCTGCTGGAGTTGTATCTTCTGGGCAGTTACCGGTTGGACACCAATCTAGTCGATCTTCAAAATCTGGTTGTGGACAAGGGCAAGTCGTTGTAGTTCTGGTTTCAACTTGATTTGAGTTATCCGTTCTTTGTACTGTAATTCCGGGATTAAAAAAATGGAGTTTTGTATTTTGAACGCTTGTGTTTGATCCCGTTTTTAAAATTATTCTGATATCAAAAAAACGTTGGTCTCTATCTTCAAATATAAGTTGACTAATTTGTTTATTATTTTTTTTATCTGCATGTCCATCTATTTTCGCTTCTTTCCAATCTCCTTTTTCATTTAGATTTTTGTAGAAACGATATTGCATGTGATCTGTTTCTTCCGTCCAATTATCTGCTTCCCAAACAATAGAAAAAGCTAAAAATGGGTCTGCTATAATTGGAATGCTTTGTTCTATAAATTGGGCAGACTTTGCTCTGTTATTTTCTATTGTAGAAAATTCATTTACTTCAATAACAGTTCGATTAGGTATTGTTTTTTGCGCTAAGCAAATAGATAAATTACAAAGCAAAAAAGCTAGTAGGAGGGGCAACTTAATTTTCATTCTATTTTAGTTTTTTGTTATTAGCGTGACGATCTGTATCTCGTTTGGTCTTTTTTGCTAAGTTTTTTATCAGTGCTTCAGATAGATCAACACCGGTTTGGTTCGCCAGACAAATTAATACAAAAAGTACATCTGCCATTTCATCACCTAGATCTTCTCTGGCCGATGATTCTTTTTCTTTGGTTTTAAACGATTGTTCACCATATAATCTTGCCATTAAGCTAGCTACTTCTCCAACTTCTTCTGTTAGTATTGCCGTATTGGTCAATTCATTGTAATAGCGGATACCAACTGAGTTGATCCATTTATCAACTGTTTCTTGTGCTTCTTTTATCGTCATGCTTACTCTTTATTTTTGGTATCTATTATTATGGTAACTGGACCATCATTGATTAAAGCAACTTTCATGTCTGCTCCGAATTCTCCCGTTCCAATTTCAATTTGACTGGTCTGATGCAATTCCTTGACAAAGGCTTCATATAAAGGTATAGCAATATCAGGTTTTGCTGCTCGTATGTAAGATGGGCGATTTCCTTTTTTGGTACTGGCCATTAAAGTAAACTGGCTCACAACGATGATGCCTCCATTAATGGCACCTACTGATAGGTTCATCACTCTATTTTCATCATCGAAGATGCGAAGGTTGGTTATTTTATTAGATAGCCATTTGATTTCTTCAACAGTGTCAGTTGGTTCTATGCCCAACAATATGAGTAGACCTTGGCCAATAGATGATTTTACTTTCCCTTCAATCGTAACTGAAGCCTCTTTCGCTCTTTGAATAACAACTCTCATATAATATATAGATACTTTTTAGGATGCTAGCTCCTCATGGAGTTCAATTGAGTTAAATTTTATAGAATTTACTTTTTTAGATATCGGGTAGTGCTTTAGTTTAGTTGGCCTTGTTCCCATCACTTTTATAATTTGATCGAGATTTAGGTCATTTAACCATTGCTCCTGCAACTCAGCTGTCTCCAAAACTAAAGGGCAACGATCACCTATGTCATTGAGCTCTGGTGGGGATGGAATCGTAATGATCGAAAAGCTCTTAATTTCTTTTGCTCCTTCCTCCCAAATATCCCAAATACCAGCCATCATCATGATATTTCCTCCATCTTGAACAATTCTGTAAGGAATCTCATTTAGTCCATCTTTTTGCCATTGATAATAACTATCTGCCAAAACTAGACATCTGCGACGTCGAATTGGTATTCTAAATGATGTACTCGCTGAAATACCTTCTTTACGAGCGTTAATCAACTTACCATTATTTACGCCATCATTTGACCAATGTGGAATCAGTCCCCAAGTCATATATTGTAGCTTTTGCTTTTCAGTGTTTGTTATGACATAGCTATATTGCATTGGAGCAATATTAAAACTGGTCCTTATATTACCAACAACTTCGAACCCGAGTTGACTTTCGATTGTTTCTTTTGATGTAGTGAATGAATAACGTTTGCACATAATATGTTGATAAGTGTTGGTAATTCTTTGTTTGGTTAAAACCTCATTTTCAAGGATTTTCTGAAGTTACAAAATACCATTGTAAAACCTGAAGTTTCCCACATTTTTACATTTTGGATGTTAGTAACTAGGTGTAAAACCAGTAGAGTTGTTAACAGCTACCAAGAATTTTGAAAATTAATATATAACATTTCGTATGTTTTACTAAAAATTGTCAGTAAGTGGGGTAGTTATCTACATCCCACCAACTTGTCAACATCCGAAAAATAAAAAAACTTATCCATACTTGGAGTTATCAACATCCTGTTAAAAAACGGCTAAATCCTTGATTTATACCGTGAACTGATGTTAATAAGGTGTTGGTAACTGTAGATAAAAGCTTAGTAGTGAATAAACCAAAAAGTAGTCGATTATTTTATCCCCATATTAACACTCCTAATGATGATAGGCTTTTTTTAAAATTTTTTATTAATTAATAATTACCAATAGTTAGTTGTGTGGATAAGTGAATTGATTGAGTTATTCACAAAGGCTTTTCTGGTTTTTCTCCAGAGGATTAAGAGAAGGTTGATTTTTTTACTTTAGGATGTTAATCCTTTTTTTAGTTTCGTTGTTGGATATGGTAAGACGGAAGTCGGAAGTGAAGGAACCGAAGTCCGAAGACCAAAGTCGGAGGTTTCTCACAATCGCGAGTATACGTTAGAGGGAAGCTTCGGATTTCCGTCTTCGGTCTTCCGACTTTTCTCTTAGTTATCCACAGTAAAAATTAAAACGAAACTACACTTATGAAATTTACTGAATCAAATAGCATTTCTAAAATCGTAAAGATCTGGTTGATCATTGGGATTGTCATGGTTTTCTTCCAGGTCGTGATCGGAGGAGTGACTCGGTTGACTGGTTCTGGACTTTCCATTACTAAATGGGAAATTGTAACAGGTACGCTTCCTCCGATGAGCCAAGAGGGTTGGACCTCAGAGTTTGACTTATACAAGGCAACACCGCAGTATGAACAAATCAACAAGGGGATGTCACTGTCTGAATTCAAATTCATTTACTTCTGGGAGTATTTCCATCGCTTGTGGGCACGAACCATGGGTTTTGTCTTCCTGATCCCCTTTGTATTCTTCTTAATCAAGGGGAAGCTCTCTAAATCGTTGATAACTGACTTGTGTATTGTGATTTTACTAGCCGTAATTGTTGCTTCAGTTGGTTGGATCATGGTGGCAAGTGGCTTAATTGAGCGGCCTTGGGTAAATGCCTATAAATTGAGCTTTCATTTGAGTCTGGCATTTATTCTTTTTTCATACCTCCTCTGGACCACTTTTAAGGTTTTTAAGCCCCGTCCCAAAGTTTTCCACAATTCTATGTTAAGAAAGTTGAGTTTGGGCTTTGTTACTGTTTTAGCGGTACAAGTTTTCTTTGGAGGAATTATGTCAGGAATGAAGGCTGGTTTGTTCTTTCCTACTTGGCCGGATATGAACGGAGAAGTGATTCCTTCCGTTTTACGTGAATCAAGTATGTGGAATGTTAATAACTTTTATGAGTATGATAAAAACCTTTTCATGCCTGCCCTTATACAAATTATTCACAGAAGTCTAGCTTATTTGTTGATAATCATTGGTTTGACATTCTTCTGGAAGGGGATAAGAGCTAAAGTATCTTCAAATTACACAAAGAGTTTATATATGTTGATAACTATGTTGGTAATCCAAGCTGGATTAGGGATCGCTACTGTTTTGCTATGTAAAGGTAGTATTCCGGTAGACTTCGGTGTATACCATCAAGGAGGCGCCTTGTTATTACTAATGATATCTTTATATATGCTCTACTTGACTCCTAAAGTAAGTAGTTAATAATTGTTGGTAACTATGTGGATAACTATTAGAATTACCTATAAAGCCCTTGTTTTCAGTGTTAGTATTGATCATTTGTTTTCACAAAAGATATTTGAGGTCTTACTTGAAGAACAGACTTGTTAATATTTTTTCTAATTTTGTTGATATTATTATTACATTGACGCATTACCAACACTTTCGAAATCATCTTATTATAAATGAGTTACGAGTTAAAGGAAGAAGATAAATTTAAATACATAGAGACCAAAGGGGGAGACGAAGTCCTTTTGTTACTTCACGGTCTATTTGGAGCATTAAGTAATTTTGGTGGAATCATCGAGCATTTTGGAAAAACCCACAATGTTGTTGTTCCACTCTTACCAATTTTAGAATTACCAATTCGTAAAGTGTCTGTATCTGGTTTAGTTGATCATGTTGCGGAATTTGTGGAATTTAAGGGGTTTGATAAGGTAAATGTATTAGGTAACTCACTAGGAGGCCATATTACTTTGCTTTATGCATTAGCTCATTCTGATAAGGTAAATTCAGTGATTCTTACAGGAAGTTCTGGTTTATTTGAAAATACCTTAGGTTCGACTTTCCCTAAGCGTGGTGATTATGAATTCATTCGTAAGAAGACTGCGGATACTTTCTATAACCCTGAAGTAGCAACGAAAGAATTGGTTGATGAGGTGTTTGACACTGTTAATGATAGAAACAAAGCAATTCGTATTGTGGCTACTGCCAAATCAGCTGTTAGGCACAACCTAAGCGATAAACTACATAATATTAAGCGTCCGACTTTATTGATATGGGGGCGTCAGGATAATGTAACTCCATTCTTCGTAGGAGAGAAGTTTAATGAGCTGATAGAGGGCTCTAAGCTGGTTGTAGTAGAGGAATGCGGACATGCGCCTATGATGGAGAAGCCTGCAGAATTTAATAATGCTTTAGAAGCTTTTCTAGCTGAACTTTCGGCAAAAAAAGAAGCTTGATCAACTGATCAAGCTTCTTTTTTATTCTTTTTATGATTCAAGTCTAATCCGTTCCCGATTTTTCTTTCTTCTGTTTCTTTTCTTCTTGCATTGGATTAGGTCGATTTCCTCTTTGCCTTTCCTTGTATAATTCAAATCGATTGATCTTTTGTTTAGGAGGGTAGTGATTATTATTAAGCTCCGTATCTGCTGTTTCTAAATATGGATCTAGCGTCATGCTCTTCACTTCTTTTTGTGTTACAAATACTTTTGATACTTCCTCGTGATTTAGTTTCCAAATTTCTGCAGGGATGTGGTACATTTCTTTAGTACCATCCATGTACTCAAATTCTAAAAGTATGGGCATAACTAGGCCACCTACGTTTTTAAAAGAGACTTCATAGAAATTATAGCCAGCATTTAGCATTTCTTTTTCTTTATCGGATAGTTTAGATATGTATTTATTGTATTCTTCTTTTTTAGTTTTGTTTATTTTGTACGGATCATATTCGGTGTAAAAATCTCTCAATAATCTATCTTTTTCATCTTGTGTTTGAGCAATCGTTTCTCTGTTGCGAATGCTGATGATACTAGTAGGTTCTGATTCTTTTTCTTTCTTTTTAGCGGCTAATTCTATTTCAGGATTTTTAGAATCCATCTCAAACCATTTTACATCATTGATCGCAATATCAACATGATCGTTGGTATAGAACCAACCTCTCCAAAACCAATCAAGATCTACACTAGATGCATCTTCCATTGTTCTAAATAAGTCAGCTGGAGAAGGATGTTTAAACATCCAACGCTTTGCATAGGTTTTGAATGAAAAGTCGAAAAGTTCACGGCCCATCACAGTTTCTCGCAAAATGTTCAGTGCTACAGATGGCTTAGCATAAGCATTGGCACCAAATTGATAGATCGATTCTGAGTTAGTCATAATTGGAGCAATTCGAGATTTATCTCCTTTCATATAAGCTACAATTCGGTCAGCAGATCCACCCCTAGATGGATAGTCTCTTTCCCATTGTTGTTCAGTAAGCGATTGTACAAAGGTGTTTAATCCTTCGTCCATCCATGTCCATTGACGCTCATCAGAGTTGACAATCATTGGAAAATAATTGTGCCCTACTTCATGAATAATGACACTGATCATTCCATATTTAGTTCTTTCAGAGTAAGTCCCGTCAGCCTCAGGTCTACCTCCATTAAAGCAAATCATTGGATACTCCATTCCTATTCTATTGGCATGTATTGACCAAGCTACAGGATAAGGATAATCGAAGGTATAATGAGAATACCATTTCAAGGTGTGTGCCACAGCTTTAGTTGAATATTTTTCCCAAAGTGGATTTCCTTCTTTTGGATACATTGACATAGCCATTACTACATCTCCATTGCTTTGCTCAACTCCCATAGCATCCCAGATAAACTTACGAGAGGAAGCAAAACCAAAGTCTCTCACATTCTTTGCTTTGAAAGACCAAGTAGCTTTCTTGCTTGATTTCTTTTTTTCATTCTCCTTCGCTTCAGCCTCTGTTACAATCATTACAGGTTGTTCTCTTTCCTTATTTGCCTTTTCTAATCGTTTTATTTGCTTTGAGCTTAGTACATCTTTTGGGTTTTGTAAATCTCCTGTAGCTGCTACCATATGATCTGCGGGTACCGTGATATTTACTTCGTAGTCTCCAAATACTAAGGCAAACTCACCTCTACCTAGAAATTGTTTGTTTTGCCATCCTTCTACTTCATTGTAAACACACATTCGTGGAAAGAACTGAGCTATGGTGTATAGGTAGTTATCTTCTTCTTTAAAGTATTCAAAACCAGAACGCCCACCTATTTGCATTCTATCATTGATGTTATACCACCATTTAATGGAGAAAGAGAATGTTTCTCCAGGCTTTAAGGTTTGCGGAAGATCTACTCGCATCATAGTCTTGTTGATGGTGTAAGGAAGCTTTGCCCCTGTTTTTGTGCTAACCCTTTCTATATTAAAGCCACCTTCAAATTCATTGAATAATCGACTTAACTGGCGCATTCCCATCTTATCAGATATCTCACCCGTCCTTATTTTATGACTATCTGAATCTTTAGAGCGTACGTTTTGATCTAGCTGCAACCAAAGATAATCTAGAGGATCTGGAGAGTTGTTGTGGTAAGTAATCGTTTCATCCCCTCTGAGTATTTGTTTCTCATCGTCTAATTCCAGATTCATCACATAGTCCGCTTGTTGTTGCCAGTACATGTGTCCGGGCGCTCCGGAAGCTGTGCGATATACGTTAGGTGTTGGAAGTTCCTGACCTAGCTGACGAAATTTGTTATTGTTAGTATTTATCTCTTGCGCTTTTAAGCTAAAGCTGAATAGAGTAAAGAATAGCATATAGAATGCTAGTGTGTAAGTAGAAAAACCCCTCATTTAATTACATTTTAAGTGTGTAGTAAATATGTACCAATATAATGTTTCACGTGAAACGTTGTATTGGACAGACAAATGTAATATAAAAAGAAGGTGAAATGTAGCGTACGAAGGACCTTTCTGAGTGAAGCTATTTAATTAGAATTTCTCAAGGAGATAAGATTTAAATAAATCAAATTGAGCTTTCATAGTAGTTGCCTCTTTTGGAAGCTCTGCAAGTTTTGCAAGCCTTTCAGGGATATCGACTTTTATATCTAAAGTTGATTCAACCTCATCAATAAACTTTGATGGATGAGCTGTTTCTAAAATGATTCCTGTGGCATTAGGATGAATCGTTTGATATTCTTTTAGAGCAAGATAACCTACTGCTCCGTGTGGATCCATTACATAATCATACTTTTCCTTTATTTCTTGAATAGCTTTACGCGTAGTTTCATCAGAATAAGCATAACCACTGATATCTTGTTTCATATTGTTCCACGTGGAACGTTCCACTTGTACAGGAGTTACTTTATCCATATAAAGTGAAAGCATTCTATAAAAGTTCGAAGGATTTCCTACATCCATAGCATTTGAAATAGTAGCTACTGAAGCTTTAGGATTGTATTCGCCTGAAGCTAAAAACTGTGGAACGATGTCGTTTGCATTAGTTGCAGCAATGAAATGATCTACAGGAAGACCTAACCGTTTGGCTAAAAGCCCAGCAGTAAGATTTCCAAAATTTCCACTAGGAATAGAAAAGACTAAAGGACGGGACTTATCTTTCAATTGCTTGTAAGCTTCAAAGTAATAGAATGATTGAGGTATTAAACGAGCTATATTAATAGAGTTAGCAGAAGATAAGCGAATAACTCGGTTTAGATCTTTGTCAAGGAAAGCGGATTTAACCATCGCTTGGCAATCATCAAAAGAACCATCTACTTCAATAGCAGAAATATTATGTCCTAATGTTGTAAGTTGTTTTTCCTGCAAAGGACTAACTCGACCAGAAGGATAGAGAATAACTACTTTAATTCCAGGCGTCTTATAAAAACCAGAAGCAACAGCTCCTCCAGTATCACCAGAGGTAGCCACAAGGATTACTAGCTCTTTACTTTCAGCCTTATTGAAGTAAGACATCAAGCGAGACATGAAACGCGCTCCAAAGTCCTTAAACGCAAGGGTAGGCCCATGAAACAACTCTAATACAGCGCAATCATTATCTAAAGGAATAACAGGAGCGTCAAAGTTAATGGCATCAAATACAATCTCTTTTAGGTCATGCTCTGGAATAACATCACCAATGATAGCTTTCGCAACTTCAAAAGAAAGCTCTGGAAAACTTAATTGTTCAATAGACTCAAAAAAAGAAGTAGGAAGGGGAGTAATGGTCTGAGGAATAAACAAACCATTGTCATCAGGTAAACCTTTGAGGACAGCTTCCTTTAAAGAAAAAAGAACCTCGGTATTATTTGTACTGTAGAGTTTCATAGGAAAAGAAGTTAGTTAACACAAAATAGCTCCCTCTTGATTAATAGGAGAAATAAAAAGATCTGACTCAATCTTTTGATCGGTAAAGACTTTTTGAAGTGCGGCACCAGCTTGCTCAGCAATGAGGTTATTCGCACAAAGCGCAAAAATAGAAGGTCCTGCACCGCTAATACTACAACCTAAAGCACCTTCTTTTAAAGCAGCTTCCTTTGCTTTATAAAAACCAGGAATCAATTGAGCACGTTGCGGTTCAATAACCACATCAGTCAATGAGCGTTGAATTAAATCAAGATTACCAGTATAACAGCCGGTAACAAACCCACCTATACTACCAGTCTGTTTGATCATTTGTTTCAAAGTAACATGCTCTTTTAGTATAGCTCTAGAGTCTCTAGTCAAAACTTCAATCTTAGGATGGATTACTGCGGCATGTAAGCCTTTAATGGCTGGAAGACGGTGAACATCTAATGTCTCATTATCTCGTATGAAAATAATACCACCAAGTAAAGAAGGGGCAACGTTATCAGCGTGATAAGCTCCATCTGCAATTTGTTCACCAAGCACTGCAAAAGGAAGTAATTCCCGTTTTTCTAATGGGCGATACAAGATCTCATTGATGGCCATAACGGCTGCAGCTGCCGAGGCGGCTGAAGATCCTAGTCCAGAACCAAAAGGCATTTTTTTGT
The DNA here is from genome assembly GCA_937959375.1 of uncultured Saprospiraceae bacterium. Classification (GTDB taxonomy): domain Bacteria; phylum Bacteroidota; class Bacteroidia; order Chitinophagales; family Saprospiraceae; genus CALGLS01. The sequence continues at coordinate 18,495 of CALGLS010000144.1, read as the reverse complement.
GAATCTCCATTTCAAAACCACGACCAGTTTCTCCAAGATGTTCTAACAACTTAAGTGCGGCAAATCCAGCGGTATTTTTTTCAACTTCATAAGGAAGTTTCCCACCAGTTATTTTTGTAATTCTTAATCCGGGTTTGTCTGAAAGTTTAACAAAAACTTCATCTCCAGGCTTTTCAAGCGCGAATCCGAGAATGTCATATCCACAAGCCATATTCGCTACAGATGCGGGTGCAAAAACTTTTAATCCTGAATGTGAGTTTTTCATTAACTATTTGATTATCAATATTTTACGATAAGTAGTTGCCTATTTTTATTACTTCAGAGAATACTCCCGCAGCAGTAACTTCAGCTCCTGCACCAGGACCTCTAACAACAAGTGGACGTTCCTTATATCGTTCGGTTGTAAAGACAATCATATTGTCACTTCCGGACAAACTATAGAACGGATGCGTGTTATCAACAGCACAAAGTTTGATGCTTGCTTTTTCATTTTCAAGTGTTGCTACTATTCTTAAAACCTTACCTTCTTTAGCTGCTGCCGCTCTTTTATCTTCAAAGGTTTGATTCGCCTTTTCTATTTCCGTAAAGAAAGTTTCTACATCAGGTGCATTCACACAAGCTTCTGGTAAAATCGATTCAATTTCAACATCATGAGCTTCCAAGGGAATTCCTGTTTCTCTTGCAAGGATAATTATTTTTCGGCGAACATCAACACCCATCAAATCAATTCTTGGATCTGGTTCAGTAAAACCTAGATCACGAGCCTCTTTTACAATATCACTAAATAAAACGCCTTCTTTGAAGGAATTGAAAATAAATGATAAAGATCCTGATAGCACACCTTCGATCTTTAAAATATTGTCACCACTGTTGGTAAGATCGTGTAAAGTGTTGATAACGGGTAAACCAGCACCAACATTGGTTTCGTACATGAACTGGACACCACGCTTAGTCGCTATGTTTTTTAGCCTCAAGTACTGTGGGTAGGAAGAAGAAGTCGCAATTTTGTTGGGTGTAGAAATGGAAATACTCGAGTTTAGTATCGCTTCATAGTAGTTTGCGACCTTCTCAGAGGCTGTATTATCTACAAAAACACTATTTGGAAGATTTAGCGCCTTCATTTTGCTTATAAAGTCGCCGATTTCTGACTTTTCAGTGGTTTCATCTAGCTGATCTTGCCAATTAGCCATCGTTATTCCATTTTCATTAAATAACATCTTTCGGCTATTAGCTAAACCGATAATGTTAATCTCAATGGATTGTTTTTCCTTGAGGTACTGCCCATGTTCCTGAATTTGACGAATTAAGGTACTTCCTATAAGCCCAGTACCAGCCATAAATAGGTTGAGTTCTTTGGTTTTCGATAAGAAAAAGCCCTGATGTAAAGCGTTAAGTGCCTTTTGCTCATCTTCCTGAGGAATAACCACAGAAACATTTAATTCAGATGATCCCTGCGCAATAGCAATACAGTTAATACCATTTTTACCAAGTGCTTGGAACAAACGCCCAGCAATACCAGGCTGATAACGCATGTTTTCACCAATAATAGCGATAACAGCGAGTTCTTTTTCAACAACAACAGGATCTATGGCCTTATTTTGTAATTCAAAAACGAATTCCTTTTCAACACACTTCCTAGCTTTTTTAGCGTGACTAGGCTTTACTGCAAAACTTATTGATGATTCAGACGATCCCTGTGTAATTAATACAATATTAATTTTGGCTTGGGCCAAAGAATTAAACAAACGCCCAGCAATACCTGGAACACCGTAAAGACCAGAACCTTGAAGCGTCAACAAAGCAATATCACCAATGGAAGAGATTCCTCTAACCGGATGCCCGTTCATTGCTGCGTTATTAGAAATCAGAGTTCCTTTAAATGCTGGGTTAAAAGTATTTTTGATGGCTAAAGGAATTTGCTTGCTTAAGGCAGGTTGTAAAGTTGGAGGATAAATAACCTTGGCACCAAAGTGAGACATTTCCATAGCCTCTGCATAAGTCATCTCTGGAATGGTAAAAGCTTTCTGTACTTTTCTTGGATCAGCGGTAAGTACGCCATCTACATCTGTCCATATCTCGATGATCTCAGCATTTAAACCGGCAGCAAGTAGGGCAGCAGTATAATCAGAACCACCACGTCCTAGTGTAGTTGTCAATCCACCTTTTGCAGAACTGATAAAACCAGTAACTACCTGTACTTCTGGATTGCTTGAATAGTGTTCTTTTATGTTATCATAAGTTATATCAAAATCAACTTTTGCAGAGCCGAAGGTATTATCTGTTTTGATGAGTTTTCGTGCATCAAGGAAACGAGCATTAATACCGTTTTGCTGAAAAGCATAACTAATAATTAAAGCAGAACTACGCTCACCAAAACTAAGGACATAGTCCATTGTACGTGGAGACGCTTCTCTCAACAATGAAATTCCATGAAGTAAATTTTTAAGGACGGTACTGTTTTCTTCTAAAATATCTAAAACAGATTTTAGGTATTCGCCAGATAACAATTCAGCTGCAGCATCTTTATGACGAGTATTAAAAGCTTCAAATTCTTTTAGATAATCATCCTTTCCTTTTGCAGCCATTTCACTCATGCTGATAAGGGAATCGGTAACACCACCAAAGGCAGAAAAAACAACAGTAAATTGTTCGCCTCGTTTATAGTATTCTTTTAGAATATCTATAACATTTTTGATTCGCTCCGGTTTAGCAACGGAAGAACCACCAAACTTTAAAACTTTCATCAGGGAGGGTTTTGAATAAGAATTTTGAAAATCGATTACCATATGAGTTTCTTGTTATGAATACTTTATTTTTAAGTACCTGAAATTGTAATTCATAACAAAGACAAAAACTGTGCAAATATGAATGAAAACACCTTACCAGTCAATAGTTTGTTGATAAAGAAAAGTAATCATTTATGCGAAAGATAAACGAACTAGGATTTAAAGTAGGGGTTAAGCGCTAAATTGTTCTAAATAAAAGTCCTCCTTAGCTCTTATAATAGTAGCTTCTTCTGGAGTTTTATCAAGATAACCCGCAAGATGTAAAACGCCATGAACCATTACGCGATGCAGTTCATGTTGGAAAGTGCTATTGAATTGGCTTGCATTTTCTTTAATTCGATCAATGCTGATGAAAATATCACCTTCAATAGGTTTGCCCGCTCGAGTATAAGGAAATGTTATAACATCAGTGAGGGTATCGTGTTGAAGATATTCTACATTCAAATTATGAAGATAGCTATCACTACATAGGATAATACTTAAGGAATTAAGCGCCTTGTCTTCCATTTCAAGAACTTGTTCCAACCAATTTGCGATTGAATCAGCATTAGCCAATTCGAAATCTATCTCTTCAACGTGAAAAGAGATCTTATCCAATATACCTTCAGTTGTTTTGTCAGACATGGCGCGAAGATAAAAGAGAAAACAAGAGCTTAGATAGTTTTAGATGTTAAAAGTAATTTCAACAGTTCTACCATCATCATGAAAACTGACTTCATCGGAGAGTTGTTTCATAAGGAAAACGCCTCGTCCACCTATTTTGAGTAAATTTTCAGGAGCAGTAGGGTCCGGAAGGTTGTGGTGATCAAAACCAGGTCCCTCATCAGAAATGAGGAAAGCCATCTGATTTTTCAATTTCTTGTAGGTAACGACAACCGATTTGGTTGAATCGTTATTGTTGCCATGAATAATGGCGTTATTAACAGCTTCCGTCAAACTGATTAAAATGTTGCCGTAAATATCCGGACTGAGGTGATATTCTTCGAACACACTCTCAACGAAGGTTTCCACCCGCGCAACATTTTTGGGGTCAGAGGATAATTGAAGCATTTCGTGTTGTTTGCTCATTAACAGTATAAACGATTAGGTTAACGCAAGGTCTTTCAAAGACTCAGCGACTAAAAAAATGGGGTGTTCGCAGAATCGTGTGTAAAATCTTTACGTTAAATACAGCCATTTGTTCTAATTAGAGTGGGAATATCACTGTTTTTTCAATGATTTAAAATATTCTTCCACTAAATATTTATAATAAGGCTTCAAAGAAGGGGAAACAGCTTTATACATTTCTATTTCTGCTTCACGTTTTTTGATGTATTCTTCTAATGACGGCGGCATCTTACGTTCTTTTGTAGAAGCCGTTTCAGCCTTACGCTTTTCTTCATATTCACGTTCGCGTTCTGCTTTTTCAGCTTTAAGCAAACGAGAAAGGATCTCTTCTTGGCGTTTCATCATTTCATTGGTGAGCTTTTTGTTCACAAGGTCTGTTTCGACCTTATTCATTTCATCAATGATTTGTTGTAACTCCTTAGAGCCTTTCCCTTGTTCTTGTTTTTCTTTTTGTAGATCACGTAGTGCTTTTTGCATAGCAGCCTGTCGGCGCGCCATTTCTGCAAATTGCTTACTTGTACCACCCTGACCTTTTTTGAGCCCTTCCATCATTTCCTTCATGTCTTTGTTGAGCTCACCTTGGCCTTTACTCATTTTATCGCCGGGTTTCTTGCCAGGTTTCTTGCCACCACTTCCTCCGGGTTTGTTACACATCTGTGAACCCTGCATCATGCTAGACATTTGTTGTTGCATTTGATTCATGACTTCACTTAACATTAGTGCCAGATCATTCACATTTTTCATGGTGTATTGCTGATGCGTTGCAGCTTGAGGTTTGTGACGCTCTTCCAATTCTTTTAATCCATCTTTCATATTAGATTTTATATCAGTTACTTTTTCAGTAACGAAAGATTCGATTTGGAAAACACGTTTGCTCAAAGCTTGTAAACTATCTTCAATTAATTTAAAGTCATCTTTCAATTTGTATTGACCTTGAACGAGATCGACATATCGAGGTGTGTTGATTTCTGATTCTCCTATGTCATCAATTAGTTGTTCTTGATCAAACGACATACCGAGCAGGTTTTCTAGAAGTTGGCGTAGCGCTTCCATATCCTCTTCCATTTGCTCCTGCTGACCAGACTGCATTTGCTGTTGCATACCAGCAGCCATCTCCTTCATTTTTTCAGAAGCTTTCTTTTGAGCATCAGAAGCTTTTTGATTGTCTTGTTTTTCTAATTGGTCTTGACTTTCCTCAAGGTCTTCTTCAATGTCTTCCATTTCTTCTTCTTGGTCACCAAGATCGTTAGGACGTTCTAATTCTTCATTCTTCTTTTTGGCCTCTTCAATATCTTCTTGAATTTTCTTAAACTCCTCGTTGATTTCTTCTTGTTCTTTCTCTAACTGATCTTGTGGCTTTTCTTCTTTTTCAGTTTCTTCACTAAGTTCTTCTTGCTTTTCAGCTAACTCTTCTAACTTTTCAATTGCCTTTTCCATTTCAGCTTCGACTTCAAGTTGCTTGAGTAGTTCGAGCATACGATCCATCTCCATTTCCATTTCTTCATCACTAATTTCCATTTCTTCCATTTTCTCCAGCGCCTCGTCTTTCTCTAACTCTTGTAGCAATTCTTCTATTTGCTTCATAAGTTCTTTCATTTCATCATCCATTACTTCTTCAAAGAGTTCTTGAACTTTTTCTTGCTTCTCTAACAATTCTTCACTTGGTTTTTCAAACTCCTCTTGATTTTTCATGTTCTCCTCAAACTTTTCTTTAGCCTCTTGCATTTGCTGCTCCATTTCCTTTTGACGTTCGAGTAGCTTTTCTAATTCTTTACGAGTTTGCCAATCCATATCTTTTTCCTGAAGAATCTTCTCGCGAAGTTCTTTCATATCTTCACGAATCTTCTTGTTTTCTTTTATCGCTTCTTCTAAATCTTTTTTGATTTCTTCGTTGTTCTTCTCTGTTTTTTCTTCGATCTCTTCTATAGTAGGCATTGCAAAAGTCATCACATTGGTACGTGCTGATTTACTACCCATGATGGCATCGTTATCAAAAACTTCAAAGTAGTAGGTGAGTTCATCACCTGGATCTAGTTCCAATTCAGCTAAATCCCAAGTGTGATCATATTGTGTTTGGCGACCATCAGGCTTGCGCATTTTTAGAGTGTTCAAATCACCTTGTGTACCTTTTTCCTTTTTCAATCTATAGTTGAAGGAAAGACTCATTAGGCCATAGTCGTCAGAAGCATCACCAACAAAGAACAATAATTTACTATCCGTACTGTCTTTAAATTCTTCTACCGCAATAGTTGGATGTAAATCGGGGACAACAGAAATAGTGTAAGCAACAGAATCAGCTTTTGGTAAAGCATTGTTGGAAACATATACTTTATAGTTTTCATCTCGCATTGCTTTTTTCTTGTAAGTAAAAAGCTCATCGCTAAATCGATTGGTTGCAATTGGTGTGTTCTTTCCAGAAAAACTAATTTGAATATCGTCGGTATTGGCAGAGTTGAAAACCCAGTCAAGATTGGTACCACGTGGAACAACCATATCACCAATATTAGAGATTGTCTCGTCACGTCGACCAGTGTAACCAGGGTAATCTAACTTAACTTCAAAGCCAAGGATATTTGGCTTTTTCAAAACATTGAGTTTGTATGCTTTGGATTCTATACCACTAGAGAACACGGTGAAATCCATGTCCTTTTGTACGTTACTAAATTTGTATGTAAAGTTACCGGACTCTTCTTTATTCAAACGATAATGGTAGTTGTCGATATTGATGAAAACTTCATTCGGAACAACCTGTCCTTCTGTTTTTACTTCCAATAAATAATCTTCAAATTGAATAACGGTTAGTTCTTCTTCTTTTTCGATTAAGAAAGAAAAGAGCGCATCTTTTTTGAATTCAGTATTGTTGTTGATTAAACGTTTGGTGCTGTCTTTGATAATACTTGGCGCAGCAAATAAAAGAATGAGTAATAAAAGAAGCGGAGGTAAAGCGTAACGAAGATATTTTTTGTTTTGTCCAAGGTTTATAGCAGATCGGAATGGTACTGGATTTATTTCTGCGGTTTTTTGATTGATACCTGCAAAGACCAGTTGTGCATCAGGATTGCTGTCTGCTTGCTTCTTTAGCTGAAGAATATTGAGCAATTTGTCTTTTACATCAGTAAAATGTTCACCTACAATTTCTGCAGCACGTTCATGTGAAATGACTTTTCCTAGTCGGAAATAGTGCAAGAGTGGCATAAAAACCCAATAAACAAGGGCAGCGGCACTAATACCTACAAATGAGAAAAATAGCGCTTTTCTACCTCCTTTCCCAAAAAAGAATTGATGCTCTAGGAGATTCATCAAAATAAAAGCAGCTAGAATCAAGCCTACACTATACAAAGTTCCTCTGATCAATTGATTCATGTAGAACTTTCGTGTAAATCGGTCTAGCTTCTCAATTAATATCTGATAATTATCTTTTGATGCCATTTTTATCGTGTTGAACGTGTGTAATACCTAAATAGGAGAACATATTTTTTCAATTGCTTCACCTAATAAAACCATCTAAACCCTGAAAAGATTGCCAAAAAAGTAGATTTAACAGAGCTTGAATACATTTATACGAAGCACTCAGCCTGTGGTTTCGAATAAAATGCTGAAAATGATGGAGTTACGAATATTAAAATACAGCCGTAAATTAACCATAAACGCGGTTAAAATCAAGGGGTGGAGCTGTAGTTGGGCGACAAAGATAGGAGGAGAGTGACGGGCGTATGAAATCAGAGGGGAAAAGGGTTGAAAGTCCCGCTCGAGCATTAGGTGACTTTTTTATTATCTCATATGATTTGGTTAGGATGAGCTGTAGACTATGTGGAAAAAAGAATTATGATATAAAATGTAAAGATTCTTTACGTTTTACGTCTATTATGATAAGAAAATCCGATTTTCTTATCATAATAGATATCTTTGTATAGAATATCAATAAATCTATACAGATGAATAATCAAAATATTTGGAAACTAGAGAATCTTCCTCCTTCAAAAGAGATCGAAACAAAAAAAATATTAAAGAGCCTTCCAAAAGCATATGCAGCTTTAGCGGAATTGAAAGGAATAGCTTTGAGTATACCTAACCAAAATATTCTGGTAAATACATTAGGATTACAGGAAGCAAAAGATAGTTCAGCAATTGAAAATATAATTACAACCCATGATGAGTTATATAAATTTGAATTAAATCTGAAATCGATACAGAAACTAGAAGCTAAAGAAGTTCAAAATTATATAAAAGCTCTAAAAAAAGGATACGCTCTAGTGTCTGATAAAAAAATCCTCACTTCAAATATGATTGTAGAAATACAAGAGATATTAGAAAATAATAAAGCAGGATTTCGGAAATTACCTGGTACCGCATTGAGAAATGCTACGACTGGAGAAACAGTTTATACGCCTCCTCAGGATTATGATACGATTAGTAATTTGATGTCAAATCTTGAACAATTTATAAACGACGAAACCATGAGTGATTATGAAGCGCTGGTGAAAATGGGAATTATTCATTTTCAATTTGAGAGTATTCATCCATTTTACGATGGAAATGGGAGAACAGGAAGGATCATTAACATTTTGTATTTGATACTAGAAGAATTATTAGATTTGCCTATTTTATATTTGAGTAGTTATATCATAAAAAATAAAAGTGACTACTACAAACTTTTACAGGAAGTAAGGGATACGAATGAATGGGAAAATTGGTTATTATATATAATTAAAGGAATAGAAACTACTTCAAAGGAAACAATTCAATTAATTTTATCAATTAAAGAATTAATGTTGACCATGAAACATAACCTTAGAAATAACTACAAATTTTACAGCCAAGATTTGCTCAATAACTTATTTAAACATCCTTACACCAAGATAGAATTTATAGTAGAAGAGATGGGAGTATCAAGAATAACTGCGGGAAATTACTTAAATAAATTAGCTAAAGACGGTATTCTTGAAAAGAAGAAAATTGGAACAGGAAATTACTATATAAACTTAAAGCTGTTTGAACTATTGACGAAAAGATAAAGTTTCTTTTCGAATTCTTATACAACTTCATTCTGCATTAGCTACATATTTCGAATGCCAATTGAAGACATCCGAAATATGTTATAGCTAAATCACGAACAGTTACTTAAAATTTTGATAAATCATCTTAAGCTGCTGATTTGTCTCTTTGTCACTGATGACTTTAATCATTTCTGTCATGGTTGCGATCCGTGATTCAAGATCAGCACGGCCAGTATCCGTTGCTTCCATGGTTGAAAGACGTTCATCATATCCTGACTTTACATCAAAAATGGCTTTAGTTGCTGAGAATCGTTTCCACTGTGATTTGTCAGCATCTGTTGCATAGCCTTCTAGCATTTTGATTTTATCATCAACAACTGTTAGGTCCATGGCGCTAAGTAACTTAGAGTAGTTTTCAAAAAATGAGAAAGCACTAAAAGTTTCTAGCTTGTCAAAGTTGTTTTCAAAATATGCAAGATTAGATTTGTCTGGAACTAAGCCGTAAACATTTCCAATCGCATTAATGATATTACTATTTTCGTCAGACTCCATTCTCTTTGCATAAGCAGTAGCCGTTTTGGGATCTAGTTCAGCAAGTGCGGACAGACCAGCAGAAACGGAAGGGTAGGCTTGATCTTTTTCAACGGCTGTTTTAATAACCGGTAAGTACTTCATGTTTTTAGTTTGTCCTAGAAAACCAATTGCAGATGAACGTACTTGAGACTTAGGATCTTTAGCTGCAAGTGTAGCTACTTTGTCTGTAATGGTAGCATCTGAATTTGGATCAATATATCTTAGCGCTAATCTTCTGATTCCCCAAAATGGATCATCTAAAGCATCTACAATAAGTTGTTTTGCTTTTGTATTATTACTTGTCTTTAAAGCTTCAATTGCCTCCAGTCTATCTTGTAAGTTTTTGCCATTGTAAAATTGGAAAATATAAGCAGACTCCGTTTTGTTGTCTGTTTTTTCACAAAGTAAAACGCCATCTGCATCTACATTTACCAATACTGGTTTTTCAGAAACTTTGAAAGAAAAGGTTTGCTTTCGTTTAGTCATCATTACGTTTTCACGGATCGCTTTTTGTTTACCAACATAAATGTCAATACCAATGGGTAGTGTGAAAATTGCAGGGTAACGATCGGTATCTTGTTTCTGTTCAATGATTACTTCTGTTTCACCAGCAACTTCATTATAGTTGTATTTGATATCTAGTCGAGGATGTCCTGATTCAAAATACCATTGATTGAAAAACCAGTTGAGATCTTGACCAGAAATAGCTTCCATCGCAAGGCGCAAGTCATGTGCTTCTACGGCAGTGTACGCATTGTCAACCAAATATTTTTTTAGTCCAGCAAAGAAAGCTTTATCACCTAGGTAATTGCGAAGCATATGTAAAACAAGGCCACCTTTATTGTAACTGTGCGCATCAAACATGTCTTCACTATTTTCTACACCAAAGTGAATAAGTGGATGAGCACCACCACGATTTACAGAATTTAGATAACCATTCATCTCATTCATTCTATGACGGTCCGCATCATCGTTTCCGTATTTGTGTTCCAACCAAAGGTATTCACCATAGTTAGCAAAACCTTCATTCATTGTTAGATTTGACCAACTTTCACAGGTAACGTAGTCACCAAACCAATGATGAACCATCTCGTGAGCAACGATTAATTCATTGTGATTATCAATTAATTCGCGATTCGTTTTTTGTACAAACTCACCAAAGATAACACCAGTAGTATTTTCCATGGCACCAGAAACATAATCGCGAACAATGATTTGAGAGTATTTTGGCCAAGGGTATTTTACACCAACAAGATCTGAGAAGAAAGTTAACATTTCAGTGGTGTTGGAAAAGATACCGCGAGCAGAGTTTTCATAAGCAGGTTCTACGTAATAGTCAACAGGGATACCGCTCCATTTATCATTCACTACAGCGAAGTCACCAACGGTAAGCATGAACAAATAAGGTGCGTGTGGCAAATCCATTTTCCAGTAATCGGTACGTGTTCCATCACTGTTGTTCTTACTATTGATCAAGGCACCGTTAGATAATGTTTTGTACTTTTTATCTACCGTCAAATACATTTCTTGTGTACAACGCTCGTTAGGTTTATCAATAGTTGGAAACCAACGGGAGTTCCATTCAGTTTCACCTTGTGTCCAAATTTGTTGAGGTTTTGTTGGGTCATCACCATTTGGATTAATAAAGAAAAGTCCTTGATCTGAAGTGATCGCAGCACTTCCTCCACCAGCAGCAACCTCTGCAGGTTTGGCTACATAGTCGATGTAGATATCATACTTTTGGTTGGAAGGAATTTCGCGACCGAGGTCAATGATAAGTTGTTCACCATTGTATTCGTATTTTAAATCAGCAGATTTTCCGGCATAGGTAACTTTATTAATATCAAAACCTTTGGCATCTAGTACCAAGGTATTGGTTGGATAGAAATAAGGTTCTAATGTCAATGTTGCTTTACCAATAACATGTTCTTTTGCCCAATCAAAACGTAAATCTAGTTTGGTGTGTAAAAGGTTGTTGGTAAGTGTATAACTTGGAGCATATGGAGGTAATTTAAAATCTTCAGGTTCTTTTAAATTATCAGGTTTGTCAGCAACAATAGAAAGTGTATCCAAGAATCTTTCTTCAATGGTGTAAACCGGATCGCTTGCTTTTTGACTTGTTTTACATCCCATCAATAAGAATATAAAAAGTACAGAAAAGGATAGTATAGACTTCATTATTATTTATTGTGTTTTAAAACTAATTCACATTAAGTATTCAAACTGGATTTTAAATTACTAAGCTGAAACATTGTATTCACGAAGCGCATCATTAAGAGAAACTTTTTTGTCGGTGCTTTCTTTTCGTTTACCAATGATGAGGGCACAGTTGACCTGAAATTCACCAGCTGGAAATTTACGTGTGTAGCTTCCAGGAATTACGACAGACCTTGGAGGAACATAACCTTTTGTTGTTACGGGCTCATCACCTGTTACATCAATGATGTGTGTTGATTGCGTCAATACTACATTTGCGCCAAGCACTGATTCTTTACCAACTCGTACCCCTTCCACAACGATACAACGAGAGCCAATAAAACAGTTGTCTTCAATAATAGTTGGGGTTGCTTGCAAAGGTTCGAGAACACCACCAATACCTACGCCACCACTTAGATGAACGTTGCGTCCGATTTGTCCACAAGAACCAACGGTCGCCCAAGTATCAACCATACTTCCAGCTCCAACCCATGCGCCGATATTAACATAAGAAGGCATGAGGATGGCACCTTTTTCAATGAATGCACCTTTTCGGGCAATTGCATGAGGTACAACACGGACTCCAGTTTGTGCGTAATCTGTTTTCAATGGCATTTTATCATGGAAAACGAAAGGGCCAACTTCGATGGCTTCCATTTTTCGAATAGGGAAGTAGAGTACTACTGCTTTTTTTACCCAGTCGTTGACGATCCAACCGTCGTTGTCATCTGGTTGCGCTACGCGAATTTCGCCTTTATCTAAAAGGTCGATTACCGCTTCAATTTGCTTTTGGTTGTTTTCGTCTTTTAGTAAAGATCGATCTTCCCAACATTGTTCTATTGTACTTTTTAACTCCTGCATAGGTATTTTTTTTGCGAGAAAGTATTCCATATAACGGAAATAAAAGGATTCAGATACATGGACTTTTCTCCTAGTTTCTAAGTATTTACCTACAAATGTCTTAAAACAGATCGGTAATAGGAGAAATTAAGAGACTAATTTTAGCAACAGGAAGGCAGTTACACTAAAGAAGAAGATGTAAGTAGGAAGATTTTTGGCGGAAGCCATCTAAATAAATGCTAAAACATTATTCTTAGGGCCAAAAATTGAGCGCCTATTCCAATGATAAATCCACTGTAGAGGTCTTGTAGATCATGGGCATTAAGCAAAAGTCGGCAGGTACAAACTAAGCCGGAGATAAGAATGACAATCAAAAGAAGCGCATTCATACTCATTTCCATCATTCCAAAAGGGCCAATACTAAATACAAAGGAGCCATAGCTAAAGAGTAGCGATGTAATAATGATCATCCCTAATAGTCCGCCCATTCCTAGGGCATGCATACTTATTTTGGTAAAGAGATTGAAGAAGAAGCTAACAAACAAGCCTATGGTTGCACCAAGTACGAAAACTTTGTAGGCAGAAGGTATATCTGGATTGTTAAGAATATTCTGAAAAAGCCACATGTAGAGAATTCCTGTGACGATGTAGGGACCAATACGTTCGGACTTTGTTTTCATCTGAAGCGAATCTATCATACCTAGTGCTTTCATCATGACAACCGCAAATCCAGGAATAATAAAGGTGGACAAGAAAATCAATAGAATTAATTGCTTGCTTTTAGCACTAGCTAAATCATTGACTCCAAACATGTATGGATTGACCAAGAGGAGGATCACTAACATGTAGGTAACGATCAGCAAAGGATGAAAGACAATAGAAACGAATTGAGCTAAAATACGAAGCATTTTTTTGCAATTGAATTGAGTGGCAAGTTATACAAATTAAGCGATGCGATAAAACTTTGACTAAAGTAAGTTATCGGACAAGGGTATAAACTACTAAAAAAGGCATTTGGTTTATCAAACCAAATGCCTTTTTTAAAACTATATTGAATAGGTTAGTCAACTTTTCTTTCTCCTCCTTGTTGACTCATCTCTGGTTCGTGTACTCGAATTATTTCGACCTCAACTCTTCGATTCAACCTTCTCAGTGCATCTGTTGAATTATCGGTCACGGGTTGGGTATGTCCCATTCCAATTGCTTCCATTCGCAATGGATTTATGCGACCCGTATAAATCAAATAATGTCTTACCGCTTCTGCACGTTCTTCTGATAAGCGAGCGAGAGCAGGTTTGTCTCCTTGATTGTCGGTATGTCCAGAAATTTGAATGGTAATAAAATAATTATCTCTGAGGAAACTCGCTAACTTATCCAAAGCAGGGTAAGATTCCTTTTTAATTTCAGCCGTAGACTTTGTAAAGTAAATTGGATCAAGGTCGACCTTAGTTCCGGCTTCAACTGGATCCATTTTTAGATCAAGATGTTTGTCTTTGAAATAGACATAATCACTTCTGTAGTAAACAGTATCTTTTTGCCCAACATAACCAGGTCTGTCAGCTACCAATGTAAACTGTACTCCTTTAGGAACGGTAATCTCAAAAGAACCATCTTCAGAAACATAAACATTTCTATATAACTCATTATTAGCTAAACCAGATTTGACATTAGCAGCCATTGGTTCGCCTGTTTTAGAATTGATGATCTTACCCTTTATGGTAATACCTACAGGAACAGGAGGTGCAATTTTTACTCGAAAAATATCAGAGCTGCCATCACGATTGGAAGTGAAATAGAGATAGCCTGTAGCTGAATTAAAAAATGGTTGGCTGTCATCACTCTTAGAGTTGACAGGTGATTTGAAACGACGTGGCTTTGACCACTCGGTCCAGCTATCACCCTTTCGCATAAGCATAAAAATATCATTACCTCCTTTGGCACCTCTTCGGTCGGAAGAGAAGAACAGACGCGTTTTATCTTCTGATAAAAAAGGTGTTGTTTCTTGTCTGGAAGAATTAACCATTCGCCCCATATTTTGTGGAGCACTCCAACTATTATGGCCTGTACGGTGACAAATGTATAAATCACTTTTCCCAAATGAGTCACCACGCTGCATTGCGAGAATAAGCACACTACCATCTTGGCTTACATTCATACTTACGTCTGTTCCTGAGTTGTAGTAATTTTCAATACCTACGGGTTCTGGAAAAGACCAAGAATCGTCCTGCGTTTTTCTAATAATAGAAAAACCTTTTTTCATTCCACCTTCTTCAACAAATTGGTTGAGAACGATAAGTTCATTTCCAGAAGGTGTCAGAGAACTTACACTATTTGGAAGTGCATTATTGAGCGGGTATCCGGGGTGGCTTACTTGCGTAAAATTGCCTGCAGAACCAGAGGCTACCCATATGTCTTGGTTGAAACCTGAGTTGACAGGATTAGAAACATGCTGATGTGCAATCTTAGAGTATATCTTACTAAGATAGTTCATGTATTGCTGATTACTCAACTTATAAGAGAGGTCTTCACCTTTTTCTATTAGCGTTTTTTCGAAGTCAGGATATCCAACTCTTGTGAAGTAGAGATTGTTACCGTCGATACTGGCAATAGGAGCGATTTCGTCAAACTGAGCAGTATTGATAGTAGGTGGGAGTTTTTCCAATACATATTTTTTCTGCGCAAATATATCTTGATTCGGCAGAGCAATGATGCAACAAAGCGTTAATAGTAGGAGTATCTGTTTCATGAATGTTGTGAATATCTATGTAGTCTTTTATTCGAAACGTTTGGGGCGTTCTAAATATTCTACAAAGATAACCAACATAGCAGATACATGCTTGTCTTTAACAAGAAATATCTAGAAATTTAATATTTTATTAAAAAGAAGTTAATGGTCTACTGCATTGAATACACTAGGCGAATAATTCTTTGTAAGCAAATGCAGCTCCGTCAAAAAGGCCTTTGTCACTTAATTTGAGTTGAGGAATAACCAATAAAGCCATAAAGGATAGGGTCATAAATGGCGCCGTAAGTGGACAGTTCATCTTTGTTTTTACAAACTGGTCAATTACACTATAATCACGAGCAACAGCGTATCCATCAGCATTTGTCATAATACCAGCGACTGGGAGTGCTAATACTTGTTCTTCTTTTCCTTGAACGGCTGCAATACCTCCTTGATTTTCGATGATGAGATTTACAGCTTTGCAAATAGATTCGTCGTCTGTTCCTACTGCAATAATATTATGTGAGTCGTGACCTACACAGGAGGCTATGGCGCCATCGTTTAAATTGAAACCATTGATAAAGGCAACTGCTGGTGGTGTGTCCCCATATCTGTTAACTACCGTTAGTTTGAGTATATCTTGTTCTACATCAGAGATCGCATTTCCCGTTTCTACTTTAGCGGAAGCAACATAACTTTCGGTTACTATTTCACCATTTATTGCTTTGATTACATTGACTTTATCTGTTTTCGCAACAACTACAAAATCGTCTTCTGATTTGTAACTGGTGTTAAAATTATTGACGATTTCAGATTCGACTCGTGGGATTAAAGTTTCTCCTTTTTTTGCGACAAGCTCTCCATCAATATAAGTAGCTTTTACATCGAAAGTTCTAAGATTGTCAACAATAATAAAATCTGCAGGATCGCCAACTTGCAGTAAACCGACTGGAAGATTGTAATGCTTTACAGGATTAACACAGGCAGCGTTAAGCGTATCAAATAAATCGCAGCCTTTGTCAATGGCTCTTGCAGCGAGTTTATTTATATGACCAAGAATTAGATCATCAGGATGCTTATCATCGGAGCAAAACATAATGCGATCTGGAAATTTTGGTAAAAGATCGATTAGTGCTTCAAAGTTTTTGGCTGCACTTCCTTCACGGATTAAGATCTTCATGCCGTATTCAATTTTTTCGAGTGCCTCATCGTAGGTAAAACATTCATGGTCGGTACTGATACCAGCGTCAGCATATTTTTTTGCATCTTCGCCTCTTAACCCAGGAGCATGACCGTCTATTGGTTTGCCTGCCTCTTTTGCTGCGGCAATTTTTGCCATAACATCAGGGGAGTCGAAAAGAACGCCAGGGTAGTTCATCATTTCAGTGAGGTAGAGGATGTCGTCTTTTTTCAATAAGTCTTTTACATCTTTAACATTGATAACGGCACCTGCTGTTTCGAAAGTAGTAGCTGGTACACAAGAAGGAGCTCCAAAGTTAAATTTGAAAGGAACTTTCTTACCATTATCAAGCATATAGAAAACGCCTTTGAGGCCTAACACGTTCGCAATCTCATGGGGATCAGAAACAGTTGCAACGGTACCGTGAACTACAGCAAGTCGAGCAAATTCGGAGGGAATCAGCATAGAACTCTCAATATGCACATGCGCATCTACGAATCCAGGCATGATATAATTTTTACTTTCACCTTCCTCTCTTGTTACAGCGGTGATGATTCCGTCTTCTATTTCAATAGCAGCATAATAAATTGATTTTGCTGCTATGTCTATATAATTACCTTTGATGCGCATCGTTGTTTATTTTGTTTAGTACAAGCACTTGCTTTGAGCAAAAGTAAGAAGTTGTATCTACTTTATTACTTAACCGTTTAACTTATCTATATTTATCCCGTAAAAAGAAACAATGGAAACATTTTTTAATACCGAATTCTTTAAGATCCTGAATCAAGCTATAACGGGAGCTCAGTTGACAGCAGTTGCGGCCGTTGTCCTTGTGAGTTTGGTTTTGTATTGGGTATTGGCTAGTAAATTGTTGACTAGATACTTTAAGAGGGAAACGATAAAGGTGAAACCTGAGCGAGTTGTACGAATGTCTATTCGTTACGTTTTTATTTTTGCGGCTTTGATAGGTATACTGATGATTCTGAATTTGGATTATGTCCTTTATGAACGAAATGATACGACGATAAGGATAAGTGCGATTCTACAAGCCTTCCTTCTTTTTCAATTGGCACGTCTTGCGGATTGGGCGATTTCAAAAATCTTATTATACAATTACGATAAGACTCGAAAGGATGAGTCGATGACTTCTAATTCTAATTTAACAGCAGCAAACCAACCAAAAGGTAGAAGCTATACTGCTCGGTATTTGGTGTATACGATTGCGGTTGTATTGATTTTGCAAAACTTTAGATTAGATTATGATTTATTTCCATTGGGAGATACTTGGGTAAAAATATCAAGCCTATTCAATATAGTAATGGTGATGCTTTTGGCGAATCTATTTGTTTGGATTCTTACAGAGTTAGTTATGCATACTTACTATAGAAAGAGAGCAGTAAATGTGGGGTCTCGTTATGCGATTAACCAGTTGTTGAAATACATCATTTACATCATAGCGGTATTTGTTGCGATAGAAACACTTGGTGTAAAAATGACTGTAGTTTGGGGTGGTTTGGCGGCCTTATTGGTGGGTGTTGGATTGGGATTACAACAAACGTTTAATGATCTTTTTTCTGGAATTATTTTGTTGTTTGAGCGAACGGTAGAAGTAGGTGATGTGGTAGAGGTGGGGACTTTAGTGGGAACGGTCAAACGAATTGGTTTGAGAACATCTACCATTGAGTCGCGAGATAACCGAACAGTTTTTGTGCCCAACTCAAAACTAATCATGGACAACGTAGTCAATTGGACACACAATGATGACAAGGTCCGTTTTACGATTACGATAGGAGTAGCTTATGGATCAAATACGGAAACGGTAAAAGATTTGTTGATTCAAGCGGCCAAGGAAAATATCTATGTATTGGGTAAACCAGTTCCTTCGGTTCGATTTATTGATTTTGGTGATTCAGCTCTAACTTTTGAATTGATGATTTGGTCACGGAACTTCATCGTGATCGAAGATATAAAGAGTGATTTGCGCTTTGAGATTGACCGCTTATTTCGTGAAAACGATATTACAATTCCTTTTCCACAGCGAGATGTTTGGATGCGGAAATAGGAGCGCGATTTGCCTTATTGGAGCAATAA
>CALGLS010000143.1 GCA_937959375.1 uncultured Saprospiraceae bacterium | reverse complement strand
TTAACATAACCAATAGATGAAATCAACTTGAACACTTCATCTATTCTAAAAACACATCGACGATATGAAGCCGATAAATGACAGAGTTGTAGTAAAACCTGCACCGGCAGAAGAGAAAACCAAAGGAGGAATCATCATTCCTGATACTGCCAAAGAAAAGCCACAACGTGGTAAAATCATCGCAGTAGGTCCTGGAAAAGACGGAATCAAAATGACCGTTAAGAAAGGCGATACTGTTTTGTACGGCAAATATGCTGGACAAGAATTAAGCTATGAAGGTAAAGACTACCTAATCATGCGAGAAGACGACATTTTGGTTATTCTTTAATTGCTTTTGCAAAAGCGAATTTAGAATTTTCAACTTTTTAATTAAAACAAAAAAAATTTAAACTGATATGGCTAAACAAATTAGCTTCGATTCTGATGCAAGGGAAAAACTAAAAGCTGGTATTGATGCCCTTGCCAACGCTGTTAAAGTGACACTAGGTCCTAAAGGACGTAATGTAGTTATTCAAAAAAGCTTTGGCGCTCCTGCGGTAACTAAGGATGGTGTTACTGTAGCAAAAGAAATTGAACTGGAAGATCCAGTTGAAAATATGGGTGCTCAAATGGTAAAGGAAGTAGCTTCAAAAACTGCTGACATTGCCGGTGATGGTACAACGACTGCAACTGTTTTGGCACAAGCCATGATCACTGCAGGTATGAAAAACGTTGCTGCTGGCGCTAACCCAATGGATTTGAAAAGAGGTATCGATAAAGCTGTTACTGCAGTAATCGCTAACCTTAAGAAGCAAACTGAGGTAATCGGTAATGACTTCAAGAAAATTCAACAAGTAGGTTCTATCTCTGCAAATAACGACGACGAAATTGGTTCACTAATCGCTGATGCGATGAAGCGTGTAACTAAAGATGGTGTGATCACTGTTGAGGAAGCAAAAGGAACAGATACTTACGTTGAAGAAGTAATCGGTATGCAATTCGATCGTGGTTACCTTTCTCCATACTTCGTAACAAATGCAGAAACAATGACTGCTGAATACGAAAACGCATTGATTCTTATCTATGATAAGAAAATCAGTAACATGCAGGAGATCCTTCCTATTCTTGAAAAAGCAGTAGGTTCAGGTCGTCCTTTAATGATCATTGCTGAAGACATTGAATCTCAGGCATTGGGTGTTTTGGTAGTTAACCGTCTACGTGCTCAATTGAAAGTGATTGCTGTTAAAGCTCCTGGATTTGGAGATCGTCGTAAGGCTATGTTGGAAGACATCGCAATCCTTACAGGTGCAACAGTTATCTCTGAAGAGCAAGGTTACAAATTGGAAAATGCGGAGTTGGAACACCTAGGTTCTGCTGCGAAGATTTCAGTTGATAAAGACAACACTACTGTTGTAAACGGAAAAGGAAAGAAGAAAGCGATTGCTGGACGTATTGCTCAGATTAAGCAGCAAATTGAAGCAACAACTTCTGACTATGACCGTGAGAAATTGCAAGAGCGTTTGGCTAAGTTAGCTGGAGGTGTTGCAGTTCTTTATGTAGGTGCTGCTACTGAAGTAGAAATGAAAGAAAAGAAAGATCGTGTGGATGATGCATTACATGCAACTCGTGCTGCTGTTGAAGAAGGTATCGTAGTTGGTGGTGGTGTTGCATTGATCCGTGCCATCAAATCATTAGATAAATTAGAAGGTGGAAACGAAGACCAAGACATCGGAATCAACATCGTAAGAAAGTCGCTTGAGGCTCCTCTACGTGTGATTGCTGCAAACGCAGGTGTTGAAGGTTCAGTTGTTCTAATGAATGTATTGAAATCAAAAGGTTCTCAAGGATACAACGCGAGAACTGAAAAATACGAAGACTTGAAAAAGGCTGGTGTAATTGATCCAACTAAAGTAACGCGTGTTGCATTGGAAAATGCTTCTTCGATTGCTGGTATGGTATTGATGACTGAGTGTGTGGTAAACGATCTTCCTGAGGAAGGTGGTGGAATGCCTGCTATGGGTGGCCACGGTGGTGGAATGCCGGGTATGATGTAGGATTTGAGACGGAAGTCCGAAGACGGAAGACGGAAGTTTCCTTCTGACGTATTTTGACGTATGTTTTCAACTGATTCTTACAGAGTCTTATAAGAAAAAAAGAGTCGCTTCAATTAGGTTTGGAGCGGCTTTTTTGTTTGTCTATGATTGAGTTAATTATTATTTGGAGGTTTATGAGTTATACAAAATCTATATGCACATTAGGCACTTGACCTGCGCGTTTGTAATGCCCGTTACGTATTTTTCGGTATTTTATTTTGTTTGTATTGATTTTAAGGCTATATTTAAGTGAGTTTACAACAGAAGACCGTTTCAAATTCTTCTGTGCAAAACAAAAAAGACAATTTCATTTAGCTAATCACTTAAACCCATAACCTATGTTGAACGAAGAAGTACGCAAAATAATGTCGAAAGACCCTATCGTGGCCAACCCTGAGAGCAGCATTAAGGAAGTCTCAGAATTAATGACTGAATACAAGCTGCAACAATTACCTGTCGTGGAAAATGGTAAATTACTTGGATTGATCACTTCTTATGACTTATGGAAGAATACACTGAAGGATCATGAGGCAGCCAACCGAAAAGTACGTCAAGTTATGAATACAAACGTATTGGTGATTGCTCCAAAAGACAAAGTTGGAACTGCTGCTGAATTATTCATTGACAAGCGCTTTAAGACGCTCCCTGTTGTCAATCTTGATAATGATTTGAAAGGCGTGATCACAGCTTTTGATGTGATTAAACATGTCTTTAAAAAAGAGTACCCTACTCCTATTCTTTATAAAGAGATTTTGGAAGCTTAAGTTTTCATTTTATCCCCTGTCTTAACCTCCTAAACCTTATCCATTTGGAAATATCAATGCTGACTTAAATTCGTTTGAGTTTAGGATTGATATTTTCGAATGGCTTATTTTTTCTCACCATTTTTTT
>CALGLS010000142.1 GCA_937959375.1 uncultured Saprospiraceae bacterium | reverse complement strand
CTTAATCTGCTGAATAATATGAAAACCAAACTCCGTTTCTACAATGTCAGAAATTTCATTGTCCTCCAATTGATAAGCAGCAGCCTCAAAAGCAGGAACATAACTTCCTCTTTTTGCTGTTCCCAAATCACCACCAGCACGGCCAGAACCTAGGTCGTCAGAATATTTTTTCGCTAACTCACCAAAATCTTCACCACCTTCCATGACGCGCTTTCGAATCTCAACTAACCTTTCTCTTGCGATGCCTTTTTGTACTTCGTTTACACTTGGTTTAATCACAATTTCTGCCAACTCAACTTCCGAGGAGAAAAATGGTAAACTATCTACAGGGACTTGATTGAAAAATTCTTTCACCTCAGATGGCGTAACCGTCACCTCCGAAATAATTGATGAACGCATTCTTTCTACCAAAATTTGACTTTTTAAATCACCTTTCATCTTCTCACGCATTTTAGGAATCGTTTGTCCGTAATACGCTTCGAATTGCTCAGGATCATTATTCATCAAATTTAGGATCTGATCAAAACGTGCAGAAAGTTGTAAATCAACTTCTTCTTCTGTTACCAAAATGGAGTCAAGCTTTGCTTGGTTTAATAATAAGCCATTGGCCAATAAGTTGTCAAGAATGGTGCAACGGAAATCATCAGGAAGCGAACCCTGCTGTTGTGACATATAGCTGTGCTGATCTTCAATGTCAGAAAGCAATACTAACTCGCTACCCACTATTGCGACTACTTTGTCGATAACTTCTCTTTCCTGCGCTGATGCGCTGAGATTTAGGCAAGTAAATGCAATAAGTAAAAACCAAATTCTCTTCATGATACTATTTTTATAAAATGTTCTGCTTAAACGCTCTTAATTAAAGGTGCACTCTTTTGATAATGAGTTGCTTGGTAATGTAAAATTAATTGACAAAAATCTCAACATTGTTCCGTTGCGTCTCGCGCTCATAAAACTCTTCTTTCTTTTCTTCAAGGAGTTTAAACTTACGCTTATGCAAAATCACTTTTGTTATCTGATCTTTTATATAATCCAATGGCGCTATTTTTTTTGCACCAACTGTTTCTAATACTTCTAAAAAATAATGGTAGTCATCGTCATCCAACGAGTACGTTTTGTCTGCCCTTACCTTACTTGGACTAATGGTGTTTTTTGGTAATTGTAAGGCAATGTCATCTAACTTAGACCAAAGGCTATCTTCCAACATATATACTTGCGCAAACTGACTAGCGTATTCTAAAAGTGCTTTGTAATTTTCGTCAGAATCATCTTTGTCTTTCCAAAGTCTTTTGGCTTCACTGATGTCAGCGATTCCTTTAGGTACTTTTAAAAAGTGGCAGCGCATAATCGTATTGGTCAGTTGGTATTGATCTTTGTTTGTTTCGTAGTAAGTCAAAAGTTCTTGCTGAGTAATAACCGAATCGAGTGATACTTCCACCATTCGCTTTTCGTAGCTATGGCGAATAAGTGAAGCACGATAATCTCTGACAAGCTGGTCAATGTTTAAATTTTTGGAGATGTTGCGTTCTGCTTCATGCATGAGCAAATTATCTCTCACCCATGTTTCAACGAGCGCATTCAACTTTAATAAACTATCTTGTGGGCTGTCACTTGGTGAAATCATTCCGTCTAAATCCGATAGATATAAAACCTTGTTAAAAACCTTGGCTAGCTTTTGATTGTTCTCCACAGCAGCTTCTTCCTTAGTGCCACAACTAGAAAACACCAACCCTAGGGCCAATATTAAAAACAAGAAATATGATTTACTCAATCGCATTAGTTAGGTTGTATGTTTTGTCTTTTCCTTTTTTACTTAACCGGGATGACACTATTTTAAAAAAGGTCATCCCGATCAATATCTTTGTGTTGGTAGCGAGTCCGATTGGTTGTCGGACAGGGCTAGCGAGTCGAAGAGCTCAAGGGAGACTAAATAAATTGTCATCCTGAGCGAGCCTGCGAGTCGAAGGATTACTTCTTAATCATACTCTCAAAAACCTTATTCTTGATGTCTACTTTATAGCTTTCACGTAATTCTTTCAACCACGCTTTTTCAAGATCATCTTGATAGTCAGCAATGACATAACCACGAGCTTCTTTCAACGTTTTATCAGCAGGAGCAAGTATTTTTTCGATTCGCATGAAGCTTTCTGCTTTGTTTCTTGGGTTAACTTCCCATTCCGTCATAGCACCTTCTTTCCAATCAACTTTTGCTAATCTTTCGTCTTTACCTTTCTCGATTGTTTTACTTTGGATAGCTACTTTTCTTTCTTTAGCATCCATTTCTTTTAGCGCGGTGTTTGAGTTAGTAGACTTAGCCTGTTTTTTAATTGCTGCTTTAGAAGCAAGATCATCAGCCTTAAGTGTGTAAACTGTTACTTCTGCACGTTCTCCCCATTTGTATTTGCCAGGATTCTTTTTGTGAAATGCTTTTAGACCAACAGTGTCTTGAGAAGCTTTGTCCCAAACCAATAATTTAGTGGCTTCAAACAAAAGAATGCCTTCTTCGTATTCGCGCATGAGTGATTTGAATTCAGGATATTTTACTTCAAGTTGAGACTCTTCGTATTTGAGGCAACTCTGTTCTACATAAGACGCATAAATTTGATCAACCAAGTCTTTTATTTCTGTACGCTTGTTGGCGCGCATACGAGTTGAAGATCGTCTTGCATAGTCTGCAAAATCTCCGGCGTTAAATTTCAAGCCATTGCTGAATTCGAAAAGGACCTTGTCTCTACCTGTTGTTGGTACCTTCCACTTTGGAGTAACAAAAGAGCTGTCTAGTGAATTTACGAAGGCAGTCATGTTTGCTGAGTTCGCTTTGAACTGTCCGTCTTTCTTGATGCGATTCACCATAGCAGATTTTGCAATGGCTTGTCGACTAAAACTAGAAGACTTTTGTTTTTTATCGTTTTCAAGAATTTTGGTTTGCAATCTTCTTTTAGCGATATCGTACTCTTCCTTATCTTTTTTGCTGATTCGTTTTACGATGTGCCATCCAACAGAACTTTCAAAAGGCTTGGTGTATTCACCATTATTTTTCAATGCGAAAGCAGCATCTTTAAAAGATTCGTCAACAGGACTGTTAGTAGTCAATGGTCCAATAAGGCCTCCTTTTGATTTAGTTGCCTTGTCTTCAGATTGTGTTTTTGCTTGCTCTTCAAAATTTCCACCTGCAGTCAAGATTTTATAAATCGCATCAATCTTAGCTTTTGATTCAGTAGTGCTGGTCACCTTGCCATCTTTACCTTTTGGATGACGCGCTAAAATATGTGCAACGGTAAGTTCACCACGAGCAGGGCGTTCATTGTTAACTTTTATGATGTGGTAACCAGCAGCGGTGCGCACAGGTTTAGAGTACTGACCAATTTTGGTTGTGTAAGCTGCTGTTTCCATTTCATAGAATCCACGACGAAACAATGCGGTAAAATATCCCAATCGACCACCTCTCTCTTTAGAGTAAGGATCTTCTGAGAAATCTTTGGCTGCTTGTTCGAAGCTGATGCCTTTTTGAAGTTGTGCATAAACTTCATTGATTTTTTTCATTGCTGCCGCTTCATCCGATTTTGGAGAATTTGGCTTGACCGCTACCATGATATGACTGAGGTCAATATCTTTCATCGTACGTTCGTAGGCTTCTTTGACTAGTCTTTCGGTTACTTCTTTATCTACTAGATAGGAGTTCGCCAATTGTTGACGGTAACCAGCTAGTTCTCGCTTCAATGCAGGAACAGTATCCAATTGCATTTCTTTTGCACGTTGAACCTTTAGCTTGAATTTTACATAGAGGTCAAGATATTCTTCGAGAGAAGCACGTGAGAAGTTGGCTTTGTCTCCATTCGTTTTGGAATAGATGTAGTTGAATTCAGATAGTTTAACCGGATTATCGGCAACCGTAAATAGAACAGGGTCATTGTTTTGAGCAAATAGGCTCATTTGAAGGCAAATTACTGCCAATAAGCCCAATATCAATCGCTTAGTCATGTTGTTAATTTTTTAAGTATGTATCTACAATCTCGGTTCCTAAGAAAAACCTTGCAAAATTAGCAAATTTTCTGTGAAGTTGTTCAAAAACTACCTTCAGAACCGAAGGCAAATGCTTGATTGTCAGAGCGAAGCTCTTTTGGAGTTTCGCAGCCTTATCTACCAGAGGATAAAAAGCTGAAACTCAGGCGATCAATGTATTGCCTGCAAGGTTGAAGGTCGCCATTGAACAACTTCGGAAACCACTGAGAATTCAAACGTTTGATGATAGGTGACTATTATTTGAAGACTAGTATTCTTTCAGACTTAGTTGAGGAATGGTTTTTAACTAGTTTTGACCCTTTAAAAAGCAGAAAATACCATCAATCCCAAGCTGCAACGCACCCAAAAGTCCACCTTAAAGGGCACATTCCCATCTATCCGTTGGCTAGACAGGTTCCCATTCCCATTCCAATACGTTAGAGGGCACATTCTAATTCTAATTCTAATTCTAATTCCCATTCTAATTCCAATTCCAACCCCTTACTCTTGAAAATAAACCCGCTTCACCCGAGAAGAGATATTCGTAAACACCTCATAAGAAATAGTCCCAAGGCTCTTGGCTAAATCACGAATGCTGGGTTGATCACCAAATATGACCACTTCATCGCCCTCTTGGACATCAGCATAGGGTGTGATGTCGATCATGCACATATCCATGCACACATTTCCAATGATTGGAGCAGGTTTTCCATTTACATAAACAGAAAAATTGCCATTACCAGCTTCCCTTAAAAGTCCATCGGCATAACCAATACTGATGGTTGCAATGCGCAATGGCGAGCTAGCTTTACCTTTTCGGCTATAGCCAATCGTCTCACCTGGAGCAACTTGCTTGATTTGAGATATGGTGGCCTTCAGTCGCTGAACGACTTCCAATTGTTCCTGAATCTCTTCAGAACTATCAATTCCGTAAAGTCCAATTCCTAATCGAACCATATCCATTTGATGTTCAGGAAAGCGTACAATACCACTTGAGTTGAGAATATGCTTCAAAGGTTTGTAGCTTAAGCCTTCTGTTAAAAGGCCATATAATTTTTCAAATTTGCTAATCTGTTGTTTAGAAAAATGATCCTCTTGGTCATCTTCACTAGCTGCAAGATGAGAAAAAACAGATTGTACTTTGAGGTTTTTATTTGCTTGGAGCAAAACCAATAACTCCTCCAGATCACCTTCGTCAAATCCTAGACGCTTCATACCGGTATCCATTTTTAAGTGGATGGCAACTTCTTTGCCTTTCGGTAAATATCGAATCAGACTTTTTAGTAATCGAAGATTGTATATCTCAGGTTCTAACTGATGGCGTGTAATCAGATCAAAACTTTGTTCATCAGGGTTGAGTACCATGATGGGAAGTTGGATCCCTGCTTCGCGCAAACTAGCACCTTCATCGGTGTAGGCTACGGCGAGATAATCGACCTTATTGAACTCAAGTAATCGAGCTACTTCATAACTACCGCTACCATAAGCGGATGCTTTTACCATGGCCATTATGCGTGTACCTGCTTGGAGATATTGACTGTAGACATGAAGGTTGTGAGTAAGTGCGTTTAGGTTGATTTCCAAAACTGTTTTGTGCACTTTTTGTGAGAGTAAATGAGCAATTCGTTCGAAGCCAAACTGGCGTGCTCCTTTTATTAAAATGCTCTCACTCTGGAAGTCGTTGGTATCGAATTTTTCGATAAAGGATTCGGTGTCTGGATAGAATTTTTTTTCAATTTCTACTGGAAGAAAAGATTGAATGTTTTTTATGTCATTTCCAATTCCGATGAATCTACCTATCTTTTTATCTATGATAATTTCTGCAACTTCTTGGTATAGTTTTTTTAGTGTTTGACCGCTTTGTAAAATATCGGAAAGTATAAGCGTATGCTTTTTTTGATTGCTCTGTTGTTCTAGAAAGTGTAAGGCAATTTGCAATGAATTCAGATCAGAATTATAGCTGTCATTGATGATGGCGCAACCATTAATCCCATCTTTTATTTCAAGACGCATGGCAACTGGTTCAAGGTTTTTTATCCTTTCTTCAATGATGCTTTGGTTGATTCCTAAATGCAAAAGCGTAGCCCAACAGTGTATCGCATTTTCAATGTGCGCAGCATCGTGAAACGGAATAGAAATTTGATGGATTTCATTTTTGAAAATACCAATGATTTGACTCAGTCCGTTTGATTTTTTTTCTACAGAAGTTATTTTTAAATCAGCTTTAAATTTTGTCGACCAAGTGAAATGTTGCTTTTCTTCAAAGCGCATCATAGCCTGTGCAATTCGCGCATCGTCACTACAGTAAATGATTGTTTCAGCCTTTTCAAATAACTTTACTTTTTCATCAATTTTTTCTTCAGTAGAACTAAAGCCTTCACTATGTGCGGGACCAATGTTTGTGAATAAACCAATCGAACAATTAATGATACTCTGGAGTTTATCCATCTCCTCCATTTCGGAAATTCCCGCCTCAAAAATTCCCAGTTGATGTTCTTTTTTGATTTGCCAGACCGATAGAGGAACTCCTGTTTGGGAATTGTAACTCCTTGGATTTCTGACGATTGAGTAGTTTTTGTGTAGTAGCTGAAAGAGCCATTCTTTAATGATGGTCTTACCATTGCTGCCCGTAATTCCGATCGTTTTTAATGCAAATTTGTTTCGATGAAAAGCAGCTAAATCTTGCAAGGCTTTGAGCGTGTTCTGTACGAATATGAAATGAGCATCTTTATATTTTTTATAATCGATTGGTTCAGAAACCACAAAATTTCGAACCCCTTTTGCATAAAGATCAGCTATATACTTATGTCCATTATGATGCTTTCCTTTTAAAGCAAAAAATAGACTGGCTTGTGGATAAAGTATTTGTCGACTGTCTAAAAGGAGGTGCGCGATTTGTATACCCACAGCATCCCCGTTCAGCAATTTGCCGTTGACGATTTTTGTTATATTTTTTATGCTATGAAGCATTGCTTTGTTTTAAGAAAAACTACAAATCAAAACCAATATCCTTTCGGTAATACTTTCCCTCAAAGTCAATCAACGCTGCATTCTTTTTTGATATAGCTAATGCTTCTTGAAAGTTATTTCCAAACGAGGTGACGGCAATGACACGACCACCGTTGGTTACTAAGTCTGTACCCTGAATTTTAGTGCCTGCATGAAAAACGATACTGTCAGTAATAGTAGCGGTACCACTGATGGTTTTACCTTTTTCGTAAGCTTCTGGGTATCCTCCAGAAACAAGCATAACAGTTGTTGCACTTCGCTCATCTTTGACGATAGAAGTGTTTGCTAATTGACCATTTTCCATAGTAGAAAATAACTCAACTAAATCGTTTTTTATTCTAGGAATGACGACCTCTGTTTCGGGATCACCCATTCTACAATTATACTCAATCACATAAGGCTCTCCAGCAACTCGAATGAGTCCAATAAAAATGAAGCCTTTATAAGTAATGTTCCGATCAATCAATCCTTTGATGGTTGGTTTGATGATGCGTTCATCTACTTTCTGCATCATTGCTGCATCCACGAAAGGAACAGGAGAAATAGCACCCATGCCACCCGTATTTAGTCCCGTATCGCCATGACCAATGCGCTTATAATCTTTAGCAACGGGTAGTACTTGGTAATCTTTTCCGTCAGTTAATACAAAAACAGAAAACTCGATTCCGTCAAGGAATTCCTCAATCACAACAGTACTACTAGCATTGCCAAATTTTCCGTCCAGCATGGCAGTCAATTCCGTTTTCGCTTCAGCGATATTATCTAAAATCAAAACACCTTTTCCAGCTGCAAGTCCATCAGCCTTTAGGACAATAGGAGGAGTTTGAGTGTCGAGGTAATCCAGCCCTTCTTGTAGATTGGCAGCGGTGAATTTTTGGTAGCCAGCCGTTGGTATGCCATAGTCGGCCATGAATTTTTTGGAGTAAGACTTACTGCCTTCTAATTGAGCACCCTCTTTGGATGGTCCCACAATGATGAGATCCTCTAAT
Source organism: uncultured Saprospiraceae bacterium (assembly GCA_937959375.1). Lineage (GTDB taxonomy): Bacteria > Bacteroidota > Bacteroidia > Chitinophagales > Saprospiraceae > CALGLS01. The sequence goes on along the minus strand of CALGLS010000142.1, from coordinate 286 downwards.
CCATCAGCCGTTTTGCAATAGTCATAGATGCCATCTACCAAAGGAGCTTCAGGGCCAACAATTAGCATTTTGACCTCGTTTTCGCGTATAAAAGCACAAATTCCTTCAAAATCACTGATGCTGAGGTCTATATTCGTTCCACAATTGGCAGTTCCAGCATTACCAGGAGCAATATAAAGTGCCTCACAAAGAGGGCTTTGAGCGAGTTTCCACGAAAGTGCATGTTCTCTTCCTCCACTTCCAATCAGTAGTATATTCATTATCTTTTTTGATTATTTAGGTGAAA
>CALGLS010000141.1 GCA_937959375.1 uncultured Saprospiraceae bacterium | reverse complement strand
TAGCTTGGCATCTTCCTTTATAATATCGGAGTAAATTGTATCAGAAATATCTTCTCCTTCTTCTGAAATAATGGCCGTATCTACATCTTCTCTATCAATTTCATTTTCAGTTATAAAAGTTTGATAAGAAGCTTCACTCTTGGTAAGTTGTTCGTTTTGTATGGACAGATGTTCTACTGTACTTAGGTAATTACTGGGGTGAGGAATCTCTACTACATGGAGTCCTTTGACTTTGACAGGTTGCTCCATATTCTTTTTGATTTGAATTGCTTTTTGTAAAGCTTTCGCAGAACTTTTAGTGAAATCGATGGGAACCAGCACTGAGTTGAGGGCCTCATATTTTGATTTCGTCAAGAATAGAACAGATGAGTTTACATTTTTTGCTAGCTTTTTGGCCATGGTTCCGCTACCACCTTTCCCATTTTTTTGTCCCAGTACTACCAGTTCAATTTGATTATCTCTAACAAAGTGTAAAAGTTCGAGGTAAGTGTTTCCTTTGCGAACTACTACTTCAAAATCGATAGACCAAGCTCCAATTTCTTTTCTAACTTTTTCTGCTAGATTGAATCGAATCTTTTCATCGAGTGTATAAATACCATTCGTTTGGATTGGAATATCCTCTTTGAATCTAGATAAGGTGTGAGAGATAATGTGAACGAAAAATATTTTCTCGATACTGGTATTTCTACTGAGGTTTCCAGCACATTTTATCAATTTTTCATCCATTTGGCTAAGATCACAGGCGATCATAATTCGGTTAAATAGTGGGTTCATTTTTTTATTTAGTTTTTGATTGTCTTACAATAAATACATTATACTACTCCAGTATTTTTAAGCTTAGTAAATGATTAGAATTACTTCGTTTCAAAATGTTATCGGTTAGGATAAGAGCATTGTAAGGCAGACCCACTGGTAACCGTAAGAATTCAGTTGCTGCTTGTGTTTTTATTCAAATAGATTGTTTTTTGATTTTGAAACCTTTTATGTGTTTATTTTTCGTTTGTTTTTAACTTTCGGATTTAAGACGCTATTATTAAAAATAAGTAACTCAATAAGTGAATATTTATTCACTTAAAAATAAAAATATGTTTGTACCAAGTACTAAATCAAGCCTATCTCAATCAAGAAAAATATTATTAAAACACTGTAAAACAGACACTTAAAACTGAAAATATATTTTTCAACTAAGTTATATCAATAAAAAATTAAATATTTGACAAAAGAAATAAAATACAAATTTTCGATCTTTAGTGAATATTCGTTCACTGCCTATTGTACAAATAACCTTACTAAACATCAAAAAAAAACAGCCTCCCAAAGCGAACTCTGGGAGGCTGAAATGAAGCACATCTTCAATTAGAAGGATGCGCTTGATATTATTATCTTAAGACACAGTATTATGGTCTGCTACAGCGACAATGATGTCATATGTGGTCACAATCCCTTGTAATTCATTATTGTCAACAATCGGAATCGCATGAAACAGATTTTCTTTAAAAACCTCTAAGGCTACCGCAATTCGGTCAGTTGATTCCAACTTAGCAATCCCCAAAGTCATGATATCCTCTGCCTTGTAATGTTGTAGGCGAGCTTCGTTGAGTAAATCCTCTTCCTCTTTGTTGGCCATCCCTTTTAGAAAGTACAGCATATCTTGCTTTGAGATAATGCCTACAATTTCCTTTCCATCGACAACTGGAATATGATGGATTTTATTCGCATCAAAAATACCTTTGATTTTTTCCAGTTTATCTGAAGAAACTACAGTAATCAGGTCAGTGGTCATGATAGTAGATAATGGAGCTAATACATTCATAATTAGTTAATTTGATTAATAAATGTTAGGTTTTCTTTCAAGCCAAAACTCATAAATATAACAGTTGAATTTGAAGAAAGTTTGAACAACATTCAACTATGTCAGGCTTATTTTTTAACGCTAAAAAAATCCGTCACGAATAGGAAATCTGAGGCGTTTTTAAGCGCTGCTCTTTCGATTTTTAGTTTCCTTTAACAGCAATACTCCCGCTAATAATTTCGACTTTTATTGGAATTGTAAAATTTAAGGCACAAAAACACATCTAAAATACTGTTAATTTTATAAATGATTACTACTTTTAAGACGAAGTCCTTATTAAAGCATGATGATTCAGTCAAACTTAAGGATTATTAAAAGTCGTAAATCCATATAATTTATGTGAGCTTTGCGAGTGAGATAGTCCCTTATTCGAATTTTTAATACTAAAGATTTTTTGACAACAGCTTTATAAACTAAAACGAAAACAATTAATGGGAAACTTAACTTTACAACTTCACAAGAAGACCAACCTTCTTTTAGTCTCTGCATTTCTATGCTTTTTATCCTTTACCAATATTGATGCGCAACCTACTGACCTCCCTTGGGAAGTCAATGCTGAGTGTGAGAGTATTGTAACGGATGGAATTGTAGCTGTCACCTGTGGGGTGCTACAACTAAACCCAGCAAACGAAAACTATACTTTCGGAATGATTGACCTTACTGGTGCACTTCCTGCAACTGGCCGGATTGACGTAACGGCATCACAAGGCATGTATCACCACCCCAGTTGGCTGGTCGATTCCATCGGAAATGTTTTTGGAATCACTATGGATAATTGTGGTTACACCTATGTCACGGCTTCTTCTCAATACTCATCCGCTTACTTTGGACAAAATGGAGTGATTCGCTACGGAGACATCGGAGGTGGTGCAGAAGATCTTGCTGCAGCAGGTACCGTTTACGTTATAGATGCAATGACAGGGCAGGCTTCCGTTTTCGCTGTTTTGCCTCAGCAAGCTTATTCATTTATAAATGAACCTTGCGAAGGTGGTACATCAATTAACAGGAACACTGGACCTGGTTTAGGTAATATCGTCTTTAGCTTTGAGTTCAATACTTTCTATGTTACCAATTTTGAAGATGGCCGAATTTATCGATTAGATGCCACAGGTAATATCTTGGATTCTTATGATCCACTCACTTACGATAATGGCGCTTCTGGAATCCCCGCGTTTGACGACATGCCTTATGGACTTGATATCTCCAATGACAATACTCAACTATTCTTTGGTACAATTGGTGGTGGTGGTAGTAGTGGAGCCAAACTCTATTCTATTGATTTACAAGCTGACGGATCTTTTCCAGGAACTATTGACAACACCAGTTTACCTGCCGGAGCGACTTGGGACAATTATGTAGATACCGAATTTGAACATTTCGATTTTGGTCAGAATTTCGCCACCAACTTTATTTCTGATATAGAATTCACACCATCTGGAAAACTTTTAGTGGGTAACCGAATCGGTTGCTTTAACAACCTCCATACTTCTTACAACCATGGAGGAAGATCATTACTTTTAGAACCTGACGGTAGCGATGTTTTTAATATTTTAACCACCATTTATGTTTCCAATGGAATTATTTCTGATGTAAATTCATATGGTGGGGTTTCTGCCTATACTCCACTCGCTGGTGGACTTGATCAATTTGTAATTTCATCTGCTGATATGCTTTCTGAACAAGGGCCTCACGGAATCTGTTCACAGGAAGAAGGCGTATATGGAGGTCCTTTCGGAAACCCTGCAACTCCTTCTGCTATTATTTCCTACCTTCCTGGTGGAGTCCCATTTGATGTAAAAGGAATTGGAGGTGACGTACATGTGTTTAAAGAATGTGCCTGTACCGTAACCTGCCCCACTGATATTGAAGGTGATGATATGTATGTTTGTTCTGGTGATACCTTCAATCTTTCTTACACTATAATTGAAGGAAATGCGGATACTGAGGCGACTTGGACTGATTCTCTAGGTAACGTAATTAACCCCGATTCTGTGGTCATCGATCACAGTGCTTGTGCTCCCGGAACCTATCCGTTTTATGTAACAGCGATTTGCCTTGAAGACAGTACGCTGACTTATACGGACACGGTTATCATTACAGCCGTTACAAACGATATCAGTCCCTTTGTTACTGCTTCATCAGATGCTTGTTCTGTCGATATTACGATCGATTCACTTTGCTTAGATTATATTACCTTGATGGATACCATTCCAATTATCAACCCCGGAGATTCTGGGACAGTTTGTATAAATGTGATTCAGACCTCTCCTATTAGCTGTGATACACTCGAAATTTGTTTGGACTACGATTGTCCCTGTGACGCCTCTTGCTGTCCAGAAGCCATCATGGGAATACCTTTGACTGTTTGTAGTAACGATTCTTTCGATCTTGATTTTGAATTGGTAAACGGTATTTCAAACATGATTTTTTCTTGGGAAGATCTAAATGGTAACACCGTTGACCCGAATGGTTTGACGATTAATCATACCGCTTGTGCTCCGGGTGATTACACTTATATTGTGACCGCAATATGCGAGGATGATACTTCACTTGTTTTGATGGACACGATTGACATTACGGTGATAACAGATGATATCAGTCCTTTTATCACCACCATTGAAGAGCCTTGTGAAATAGATGTGGTCATCGATTCAAGCTGCCTTGATTATCTTGAAATTATTGGAGATATACCTGACATCGAATTAGGTGACTCAGGTACCGTTTGTGTTTTAGTTGTACAAACAACTCCAATTTCTTGTGATACGTTAGAAGTTTGTTTGAATTATGATTGCCCCTGTGACGCTTCTTGCTGTCCAACCAATACACAAACATTCCCACTAACGGTTTGTAGTGGTGATCCTTTTGACTTACTCGTCAATGTAACCGGTGGTATTTCTGATACTGAAATTATATGGACAGATCAAAGTGGTACTGTTGTCAATCCAATTGACATTTCAATTGATCACAATGCATGCGCGCCTGGTGAGTTCACCTACTACATGAATGCAATTTGTGAAGATGACACTTCGGTTGTTTTAATGGACTCTGTGGTCATTACGGTAATTACAGATGACATCACTCCATTTTTCACGGTGATAGAAGAACCATGTGAAATTGATGTTATCATCGATCCAAACTGTGTGGATCATTTGCAAGTCATTGGTTCTATCCCCGATATAAGTCCAGGTGAATCTGGAACGGTCAACTTGCAGGTTATTCAAACATCAAATACTACTTGTGATCTCGTTACGCTTTCATTGGATTATGATTGCCCCTGTGATGCATCTTGTTGCCCAACCAATACCCAAACATTCCCACTAACCGTTTGTAGTGGTGATCCTTTTGACTTATTGGTCAACGTTACTGGTGGTATTGCTGACAATGAAATTATATGGACAGATGCGAATGGTACTGTTGTAAATCCAGTTGATGTTACGATTGATCACAATATATGTGCTCCTGATGATTACACCTACTATGTCAATGTAATTTGTCAAGAAGATACTTCACTTGTTTTAACGGACTCCGTTAACATTACGGTAATTACAGATGACATTACTCCATTTTTTACGGTGATAGAAGAACCTTGTGAGATTGACGTAATAATCGATCCGGAATGTGCAGATCATTTGCAAGTCATTGGCAACATCCCAGATATAAATCCTGGTGAATCGGGAACCGTTAACTTGCAAGTTGTTCAAACATCAAACTCTACCTGTGATGTAGTAAACCTTTCACTGGAATATGATTGTCCCTGTGATGAGTCCTGTTGTCCTGATGAACTCATAACAGAGCCACTCTTCTTATGTAGCGGCGATTTATTTGATTTGGAAGTGGAAGTGATTGGAGGCTCCTCCGACTTTGATGTGTCATGGACTGACATAAATGGCAACCCCGTTGTTCCAACAGATGTTTTCGTCAACCATGCTGACTGTGCTCCAGGAGAATATCCGTTTATTGTAAATGTGGTTTGTCAAGACTTTCCGTTTACTTTGACTGATACACTTATCGTAACTGCGGTGACAGATGACATCAGTCCTTTTGTAACCTTGGTGCAGGAAGATTGTTTTATTGACGTGATTATTGATCCAGGTTGTGAACAGTACTTAGCCGTTGATGGAATGATTCCGGATATAATGCCGGGTGATTCGGGTACCGTGAGTATCGATATTATCCAAACAACTTCGGTTACCTGTGATGTATTCCCTGTAGAGCTTAGCTTCGATTGTGATTGTAATATTGATGCGGTCGTAGTGACTGAAAGTGAGTGTCTAGAAGACGGAACATTCACTGCTTCTATAAATGTTTCTGCGATTAACACGAGTCAAAGTTTTGAAGTATTTGATCAAAACGGAAACTCTATAGGTATTTTCGATTATAGTGATGTACCGATTACACTTGGTCCTTTCCAAGGTGATACGACAACAATTTATAATTTCACATTAGAAGATATAGCCGATACTGAATGTAATGCCAGTTTTAGTATTGGTCCAAAAGGCTGCCCAATCTGTGGCGATTGCGAAACTCCAAATGCCTTTACACCAGATGGAGATGGTATCAATGACTTTTTCAGTATTATTTGTGAAGGCTTTGCGAATGTAACTCGGTTCCGAATTTACGATCGTTGGGGATTATTAATTTACGATGAGTTAGAACCTTGGGATGGAACCTACAAAGGCGCACCTGCTCCTTCAGATGTTTATATTTTCAGAATTGAGTGGGATACGAGTTGTGAAATTAAGGAGGAGACGGGAGACGTTACTTTGATTCGTTAAGCAACTTCATTAGGTTCTTGGTCAAATTTAGTGGGTAATTATTCAGAGGTTTCTGATCCCGGACTTTACAGGTCGACCAGCAATTGATTTTTGCGTTCGAAAAAGGAACTAAATGTAAAATGTAAAACCGCAAAATTTCAAATGTAAAAGTTTACCCGCGATCGCGAATACATCTTGTTTGCCACGGTATTCGGCAACTTTTACATTTTGACTTTATCATTTTTCGGTTTTACATTTAAAAAAAATAAATATAGAGATATGATCAAATATTTAGACATATTGCATTCTTGGTCGGCCTGTAAAGTCCGCTGTCCGAATACCAAACTAAGGCCCACTATATTTGACGTAGAGCCCTTCATTACTTTGATTTGAGCAAAAAAAATCAAAAGAAAACAAAAGCTCAAACCTGCTATACTTAATTATAGCAACGGTTTCAGGCTTTTGTTTCTTTTTGTTTCTGTTTATTTTTTTGGTTTACCAAGTCATTAATTCACAACCAAAACATTCTGAGTCAAAACCTTATCGCCTTCACGATATTGTAGCGAGTAAGTTCCAGAAGGCATTTCCTTTACAGAAAAACTTCCTGAAGTTTCAACGGTGTTATTGGTTTGTAAAACACGACCAAAAGCATCTAACAAAATTAGCTGTCCGGTTAACGGATTCGCTGACTCAATGGTATATAGAATATTTTCGGAAGCTGGATTTGGTGCAACTACAAAATCAACATTTAATTTTAGGTCATCATCGGCAGATACCGTAGCATTTACTTCAAGTGTACCCTCAATTGTGAAAGCATCTTTATTGATCGTTACGGTGTATACGCCTGCTTCGCTAATGGTTCTACTGTGATCTGTATTCCCGTCTTGCCATTCGTATATGGCATCGTCACCTACCCAAGCACTCACATCAATGGTTTCGTTTTCTCCAAGCAGTACAGGTTCTCCCATATCCATTGTAATTGGACTGGATGGGATAGTAGTCAGGTCATCGTATGACATATTAATCATTGGAACAACTGAATTATTTAGGTTCTCAACTGGAATTTGCGCGATGACTGTTCCGTCAAATAAGCTTACAATGTATAACTCATTTTGGCGAACATAAAAGTAACGATTCCCCGTAGGATCGATATCACAGTCTCCCATTGAAAAACCATCGTTGCTAGTTATATCTTGAGAGATCAAAGTCATAGAACCTGATATCGGATCGATGGTAGACAAGCGTAGTTCAGAAGTGAGTGAATCTGAAAATGGATCGGGGTTAGGTACAGACAAAAAATGCAGACAGTACAGGAGATCGTTTTGCCAGTCATAAGTCAAATTAGCCGTGAATTGCGTACCACTCATTGGATACTGAATATTTGGACTATCGAGTGTTTCACCAGAATCTAAATCGACTGTATATATTTTGTCAGTTGTAGCGTAAAAGTATTTTCTATTGACTGGGTCAATATCGGAATTACCAGTAGTAAACGGTGTAGTACTAGAGGGTGAATTTGCAATAATGGTAACTTCGCCAGTTTCAATATCTACTTTTGAAAGACGCAATTCTGTGCTATTGCCATTGTATTGATAGTTGACGCCATAGAGCTCGTCATCTAACCAATTGTATGCAATGTTAGTAATGGGACTTACAGTATTTCCACTTCCTGGTTGTGATAAGGTTGGACTATAAATCGTTTGGCCAGTTAATGCATCCACGGTAAAAATTTCTGCATCATTAGATCCTCCACGAACGTAGAAATACCTTTTTCCAATAGGGTCAAAATCAGATACTCCTTGAGCAAAAATATCAGGGCTGAGTACCTCACTAGAGAGTATTTCTACCTCTCCAGAGTTGACATCCAAACTCGTTAATTTTAACTCATTTGCTGAAAAATTCAAACCGTATACTTTATCGGCTTGCGCAAAAACGTTATTAAAAAAAGGAACAAGAAAAAGTAGGGCTAGGTAAGATTTTAGATTCATTTTTTAGCTTTTAAAATTAAAAATAAACATAGAATTAAACAAAAATGTGTATACACACATATGCCGGATGCATTAGTTTGGTTGCCTCTAAGGGGAAACCCAGTATTGTTTGTGATAAGGAGCTAAGTAGGTTGGAATTCGAATTAGTCTTCAAAACCATCCATTTGAGAATCGAACTATACAACATGAATGGATCGATTTTGTTCAAAAAGACATGGCATTCTACTAAGGTAAAGTTGAAATTATTTTTCATTTACCTTGTGATCCTAAACTCACAAATAACTGATAATCAAGACGTTAAAACTTAAAATAATCGTATGAAATTTAGTGCCTAGAACCACAAAAAAAGAAGAACTGATATTCGCTAGGTTTCATTTTAAGCAAATAAGTCAAATTTTATTAACTTTAGATAACCAAATAAAAACTTGAAAGTCCCTTATAGTGCTTTCACAAACCTCTAGACCCCAAATGAAAATCACTAAAATTAAGGTTTATGCGGTACAGATACC
>CALGLS010000140.1 GCA_937959375.1 uncultured Saprospiraceae bacterium | reverse complement strand
GCTTTAATTACAAAACACCTAAAACTAGAATAGAATTCTAATTCTGTGTGCTTCGATGATAAATTATCTTTCGCGTATTAATATCTTTTCCTCTATCCAAATCTTCCTCTAATTCCTTCTCAGTGTCAATGAACTTTTTTCGTGTAAACACGAAGAATTTCGTTAAATTCTCACCTTTTTCTAAAGGCGACTGCAAAGGTAGTCGACTTCTTTGTATTAAACAAACTATTTTGAAAGAAAATGCAATCTTTTTTTTCAAAACGTGATTTAAAGGTAAATAAAGGGGAATTTCCCTACAAAGCAAATAGGCCAAAGCCAGTAACTTTCGTTAGATTATTACCGTATTTCTGATAAAAACCAAACTTTAGTTTTATTCATGCTTAATTCACATGAAAAGCCTATTTTTACGGCTTCAATATAATCTTCTCTAATTATTTTTAAATTAATTGTTTTTTATGAGTACAATGACCGCAAATAATGTAAAAAAATACAACTTTAGTGCTGGTCCGGCCATACTACCGGCAGAAGTTATCGAGGAAGCGGCAAAGGCTGTAGCCAATTATCAAGGCACTGGTTTGTCCCTTTTAGAGATGTCCCATAGAGGGAAAGAATTCGTTGCAGTTCTTGACGAAGCGGTTGCTCTTGTAAAGGAGTTACTCAATTTGAGCGACGACTATGAAGTTGTCTTTCTTACTGGAGGTGCTAGCTCGCAATTCTTTATGGTTCCTCTTAATATGCTTGATGCTGGTGAAACCGCCTGTTATGTTGATACGGGAGCTTGGTCAACCAAAGCTATAAAAGAAGCAAAACATTATGGAGAGGTAAAAACACTTGCTTCTTCTAAAGATTCTAACTTCAATTTCATTCCAAAATCAATTGAAATTCCTTCTGATGCTAAATATCTGCATTTGACTAGTAACAATACGATCTATGGAACACAGTATCATGACTTACCAGATACAAATGTGCCAATTGTTTGTGATATGTCTTCAGACATTTTTAGTCGACCAATTTCTATTGAAAAATATGGGATGATCTATGCTGGCGCACAAAAGAATATGGGGCCTGCAGGAACAACATTAGCTATTATTCGAAAAGATATGCTAGGAAAAGTATCAAGAGCCATTCCTACTATGCTTAATTATCAAACGCATATTGATAAAGGATCTTCTTTTAACACACCTCCAGTGTATCCTATTTATGTTTGCATGCTAACACTTCGGTGGTTGAAAGCCCAAGGTGGTGTAAAGGCTATGCAAGCACATAACGAAGAAAAAGCTGCCTTGCTTTACAATGAAATTGATGCAAATCCTCTGTTTGAAGGAGCAGCAAAAAAAGAAGATAGATCATTAATGAATGTTACTTTCACCATGAAAGATGATTCGCTAACTGGTGAATTTTTGCAGTTGGCAGAGGACGCTGGTTGTGTTGGACTAAAAGGACATCGATCTGTTGGTGGTTTTAGAGCTTCTATCTATAATGCAATGACAAAAGAGGGGATCCAAGTTTTGGTCAACCTAATGCAATCATTCGCTAAAAAACATACTTAAAAAATTTGTGGGGTCGGGTGAATAACTCGGCCCCATGTTCAATTCTAATATGGCATCTATTCAAAAGACCTTTTTAGAAATTAGTGGTAAAAAACTTCCGGCAAAAATTTACCGGGAATCTAGAAATAATGTTCGCGCTTCCATTGGTAAGCGAGCAGCGATTCTTCGAATGCCTACGCGACTGGATAAAGCCGAAGAAAACAAACAGATTAATTGGTTTATCAACTGGGTTCAAAAACGTTTTGACGCGAATAAAAATCTTCATACACAATTCTTCGGCAAAGGATATGAAGATGGAGATACAATTGTAGTTGGTGAACGCTCTTATTTAATAAGAATCACTCGCACTAGTCGGAAAACTCATTCTGCTAAATTACGCAACGGAATCATACACCTGCTCTTGAGCACAAATGATTCTGAAACTCATCTTCAAAAAAGTATTCAACATTTGCTTAGTAGAGTTATCGCTCAAGATTTCATGCCTAACATCAAACGACGTGTCAATGAGCTTAATAATTTATACTATAAGCAGCCTATTACTAGCGTCAATCTAAAGTACAATCATTCCAACTGGGGAAGCTGTTCCTCCGAAGGAAATCTTAACCTCTCTACTCGCTTGTTGTTTGCGCCTCAAGATGTAATTGATTATGTCATCATTCATGAGTTAGCTCATTTGATTGAGTTGAATCATTCTGATCGCTTTTGGAAATTGGTATCAGATGCGATGCCTGAGTATGAGGAGAAAGAAGAGTGGCTAAAGAAGAATGATCACCTTTGTCATTTTTAATTCTGTGATGCTTTCCTTTTCTCATTTCGATTTATCCTTTCTCAATAACAAGTCAAAAAAAAGAAGGCCCAGCTAAATGAATAGCCGGGCACAACCAAGAGTTTACTTTATTAACTAACCTAAGTCTTAAACTCTCTGTATTTAGAGTATGTCTTTTTCAAGTTGTTCACTTTTAATAATTCGTTCAGAACGAAAAATTTTTAGTTGCGAAAAAAGTTAGCAATGGTCAAGTAGCGAAATTAATCGCCACCTGCCCTTTACTATTTTGAAAGCGATTACACGTTGTTCAGGCGTGTAGCTGTGTTTGTTTGTAAACCGTTTAGTTTATTGTTTCATCCCTGTTAATTAATAACTGTTGTTTGTAAGTTACATTTGATGAATTTCATGGTTATACAGTTTAAAAAATTACGTTTTTTCTTAGCGAGGGGAATTAAAATATCTTGAGTATTAAGCACTCGAAATAATTATATGGTTAACATTTCTTTTCAGAAATACTGTTGTCTTATCAAGGGGAGAAAAATATAGGAGTTGTAATAAAGTAGAGAGGTAAAAATTATTCGCGGAGAGGAAATACTTTTTGCTCGAATAACAATTCAAAGATACAGGCAAACCGAATGACTGTCAACTAAATTATGAAAAATTTAACTTTGCCATATTGCACTAGTTTTTCATATCAAAAGATGTTTCCAAGCAAGGAATTGAACAACAGCGTTTAAAGTATATTTTAAATGTATAAATTAAAAAAATAAATATTTCATTCTTTTTATTTATCATCTCTATTTATTTAAAAATAAGCTCACAATTTTAAAAAACCACAGTCACTGACATAGAACTCAACAATTTAATTACAAAAAGCCGATTTGTGACATATTTCAAAAACTAGTTAAATCTTTTTCTCAATTTATTGCTTAATAAATTTGGTAAGATTATTTTTTTCAAACTAAAATTAGAAGAGGCTATTGTGACATTTATCTTCATTTAATAGCAATACTTTACGCTGTTTGCATAGGTAATGTAGATGAATTTGTGGCAAACAAAAAAGCCGACAAGAAATTAATCTTGCCAGCTTTTTTAATTATATCTGTAAGAAGGATTACTCCTGTACTACATTTATTTTTACAGTTTTCACTACTTCCGGGTGGAATGTAATAACTGCTTCATACTCTCCTATCTCCTTTACTTCAACAGGGATAGCGATTTTTCTACGAGGAATTTCGATTTCAAATTTATCTTTAAGAACTGCAGCGATCTGAACATTGGTAATACTACCAAAGATTTTTCCGCTAGTACCAGCCTTAGCACCAATTTGAAGTACAGAATCGCCAATTTTTGCAGCCATTTCCTGGTAAGTACCAAGTAACTTCGCTTCTTCAGCAGCTTCTTTCGATCTTAGATCATCGAGTTTACCTCGATTAGTTGCATTGGCGATAAGTGCCATGCCTTGTGGAATAAGGTAGTTGCGACCATAACCGTTCTTCACGGTAACAATGGTATGCTTATCTCCAACCTTATCTATATCTTGCAATAATATGATTTCCATATTGATAAAATTTTACGT
>CALGLS010000139.1 GCA_937959375.1 uncultured Saprospiraceae bacterium | reverse complement strand
TCTTTGGTTTCTTTTTTATTTTTGAAAATAGCGAGTGTATCCGTTGTTGTTCGACTGCTATCAATTTGCGGTTCTTCTTTTGAAATTTCCATTTGGTAGGCTAACCAGTTATTCCATTTTTTAGGAAACTCAAAAGACTTTACATCCGGTATACGTGTCAACGAATTTTTCTGTAAATCATAAATTAAAAGTGTGTCATTGGGGAAGTCTTTTTCTTTCACCTTTTTTCTTTTCAAGGCTTTTATAGAATCAACAGGAGCCGTTATCAAACAACTTACAAATCGGCTGTCGTCACTTATTCTGGATTGGATGCCCCGATTAATTGTGATGGTATTTCCACTTTTCGTTTGATACATTTTTACACTTCCGTCACCGTCTTCTCGGCCGAGTTCGTAAACGACCCATTCACCATTGTTTGAAATTTTTGGACTCTTGATTTTAAACCATTCTTGGTAAACACTATGGTTCATTGTTTTCTTTCCTAAGCTTTGCGCAAAAGTCGACTCACCTGCGATGAAGCAAATGAAAAGTAAGAGGTATAAGTTTTTCATGTTGGAAAGATAAGAAAATGGAATGGGATTGTGAATTAGAATCGAAATTAGAATTAGAATGTCCATCTATCGCGAAGCTCCGCGTTAGATGGACATTCCCATTCTAATTCTAACTCTAATTCCTATTCTAATTTCCATTCTACCCTCACCGACTAATCAACACAAAAGGAGCCCAGTAATTAGGCAGTGCAGTCGTCTCATTAGTTAGTAACTTAAGTTTGCTAGCACGAAGAGCAGCAGCGTAATTTTTATCATTAAAGATTTGCTTATAAAATTCAACCATCAATTCACTGCTGGCTTTATCATCTACTTTCCAAAGCGAATAGAGTACATTGTTGGCGCCGGAGTATAAAAAGCTTCGGTTAATACCCAACATACCTTCACCTTCAGTGTAATAGCCCAAGCCACTTTCGCAACTACTAAGTACTACCAAGTCTGCGTTGGTTTGGATGTTGTAAATTTCATTAATATGCAAAATGCCATCTTCTTTGCTTTCATTAGAATTGATGGAACAAGCAATCCCAGAAAATTTTGGAGAGATCATATTGGCAAAACTATGAGAGGCAATATGCACGATACCTTGGTGTTGATTGATGTACTTTTTCAAGGAGCCTTCTGAAGCATCATTTCGGAGTAATAGTTTATTTTGATTCTTGCTTTGTCCTTGGAAAATATCGTAAATAGCAAGTACCTCTTTTTCTGACCATAAGAGTGGTTGATAGCGGTTGTCTCGGAGGAAGCTATAGCTGCTGTCTTGGAAATGCCGTTGTTGGTCTGCAGGAATTGTACTTCTTGTTGGATTGTCAAAGACAGGTGCGAAAGCTAGCAGATTTAAGTTATTGAGCTCTTGTTTTTTCTGTAGACTTTTCAGATAAAGAGTTGCAGAATAGTGGTAAGATATTTCAAAATCCTTTATCAGGTAATCTAGATTTTGAAAAGACTGATACTTATTGTTTTGGACCAGAGCCTCGAATGGAAGATAGTTCATATAGCCTTCTCCAATAATGATAAGACGTTTGTTTCCATTCAATTCGGAGGAGATAGTTCCAATCAGTTTTTGATAAAGCTGATGTCCAAGGTCAATAAAATTTTTCTTGTTTTTCGTTTTTACAATAGAACTTTTTTGAATGATTTTAAGAAAGTCATTGGCTAATGTGTCATCCCTTGTTGTCCAGTCCACCGTTTTGATATTTACGGTGCTTTTGCTAATGGTAAAGATGTGCAATTTAGGGATTCTATTTTCAGCATACTGGTCATGCTGCTGTGGGTCGATCAAATAAGAAATGATTAAGGTCTCATCAGGAATTGCTGATTGTAAGTCATTCAATGTAGCTACATCCGTTGCGTACTTCATGTCATAGTAGTTGGGATATTCGGTACGTATGACCTTGATTAAAGTGTCCAGTTTTAGTTTTTCATGAAATAGTTTTCGATCCCGATATTCTACCATGTTGAGACTGTCATTGGTTAAAGCAAAATTCAAAACTTCAGCCTCATAGTTGGTGATGTTGGTTCTGGTTTGTCGTTCTTCTTCAATAATGTTTGCAGGCACTCTAGCATATAAGACCGGATCTACGACATTTGTTGCTTGCAATAGTTTGGTTGATTTTACCTTTTCGGAAAATCGGAAAGCTTCCTTTAAGTTTTTAGGATCATTGAACTGTTGAAAGACTTCAGCATGTAAGCTAGTCGCTTGTTTTAGATTAGCATAGAAAGAAGAGTTGTCTTGTATTTGATCATCTTCTGAGATGTAGATTTTATTTCTTTCATTGATGAATTCTTCTGATTTGGCTAAAGTTGCAAAAGCTTCTTGAGCGTATTTCAAGTTTTTAGTATTCTGAAATTGATCGCCATAAACTTTTGCTTGGATGGATTGACTTCTCAAATGTTCAAGAGGATTAAAGGAAGGATCTTTGAAGGAGAGGTTGCCATTATTTGATTGAATTGTATTTATCGCTAAAGCAGTATCAGAGACAGCTATTGCTCGATCATATCTTTTGAGTTTAGTCAAGAAGATAGCAATATTGTTGTGTATCATTGCGAGTTCAGGGCTGTTTTCACCAACTCTGTTTTTATAAATATGAATAGCAGTTTCCATATTTTTTAAAGCAGCTTCGAAGTTGAACTGCATGGCATAAATCATTGCAATATTATTATGGTAAACACCAAAGTAGTAATGATCTGCGGGTAATGATTTAATCCATACATCATATGCTTCATTTAGGTAGACTGCTGCTTTTTCATACTTAAACTCACCAAGATAGATCATTGCAATATTAGTTTTTATCAAACCAATATTAGGGTGGTCAGGGCTGAGGGCTACAGTAAAAATTTCAACAACTTCATTATAGTATTCAATGGCAATGTCGAGTTTGTCTTGCGCGGCATAAACTCGTCCGATATTATTTTTTACAATTCCCATTTTAGGATGCATAGCTCCAAGTGCGGACTCAAAAATCGCTTCTGTTTTTTTGTAATAAGCTAAGGCCTTTTTTAATTCACCTCTGTTTTTGTAAATTATACCAATGTTCATATAAGAGTAGCCCAGATCAGCATGGTTCTTGTCGAGCAATTTTTCTCGAATACTGAGTGCTTTAAGGTTGTAATCTAATGATTTTTGATCGTCACCCAATTGTTCATTTAAGGTGGCTAAGCCTCCGTAGCTATCCGCTGTAAGTAGATGTTCTTCGCCATAAGTTTTTTGACTAATTTCAAGGGCACTGGTAAATGCAGCTCCTGCTTCTTCTAAGTTGGAAAGTTTGAAGTTGATATTTCCTAAATTAAGGAATCCATTTATTTCAAAACGCTCTGGATTTGTTAAGTTAAGTTTACTTTGATGAATAAGCGTGTCAGAAGAGCGAATTCCTTCTTCAAATTGTCCTAACTCTAAATAGCAGGCACTTAGATCAATATGTGTCCCAAAATAT
Source organism: uncultured Saprospiraceae bacterium (assembly GCA_937959375.1). GTDB lineage: Bacteria > Bacteroidota > Bacteroidia > Chitinophagales > Saprospiraceae > CALGLS01. The sequence goes on along the minus strand of CALGLS010000139.1, from coordinate 1,429 downwards.
TTTTCCCACATAGATTTCTTTTTGTAAAAATCTGCGGTTTCTGTAAATAAAATAGCAGCATCGGAAAGTTTACCTTCCGTCATTAAATCTTTGGCTTTCTGATTTTGAGCTTTAGCTGAAATCGTATCCGTTATCTGCGCATGCAGCGCTTGGGATGAAAGGTAAAATCCAATAAAAAGTAGACATAAGATTTTGAAAATGTACTTTATTTTTGTCATAGTATAACCTTGTTTTTCTGTAAATATACAGCTTTACTCAACCAAAAATATATTTTAAATAGAATGGTGTAAACTTAAGTTGATTGAATGACTTAAGTGAGTAAAGGGAGGTCGGAAGTACAGGTGGAAGTAAAGGGATGGAAGGAGACAGGCAGTTACTGTTAAGCTGGTTTAATTCCCTTTAGCGCGTGGCTTGCCGGCTAAATCTGCAGGGGCTTTTTCACCGCCTTTTGTTTCATGTATAAAGAATTGCTTACGCTTGTCAATATTAAAAGTATTGTAAAAGAAGTCGTCAAATGATATAGGAATGTAAGCTGTTTTTTCGGCCTTATCTTGTTGGTTTTGTAAAGGACTGAACCCTGCCCCCTGAGATGACTTCTTATGTGATTCAGAATAATTACGGTTGCGTAATTCAAGGTCAAGTAATTTAAAAGGAAGTAAATCTTCAAGAAATGATAGGCGAGTAAATAGAGCTTTTAAAGTTACAGATGGACAGGAAAAAAACAATTTTATAGCAATGGTAGAGACCTTCGTTTCGTTGGGTAATATACGGAAATGCAACTCTAATTGGTTAGGTGCTTCAGGAATCTGAAAGTAATAATTTCTGAAATTAGCAATATTAGATCCTGTCTTTTTATAATTTAAAAAGCCAGCTTCCTGAAGGAATTGCTTTAGCATAAGTCCATCTTCAGACTTGTCTAATTTTAGATAGAGTTGGTAACTATTATTCATCTTTTGGGTGCTTGAATATTCTGAATTAGTAGTTTACTCTTGTGTGTATGTTTGAGGAAAACAGCATTGCAAATGAAAGATATTCTAGAGCAGGATTATAAAACAAGCGTTTTGCGTATCACTAATATAGTAGTATTTTATTAATCAAGGCCTATGATTCATGGTTTTTTTAATGAAGTTGTTTTAAAATGCTTGTTTTGAGGTGAATAGTGGTGCTATAAGGAGATGATTAGAGAAGACTTGAAGAGATTTAAACAACTTCATTTAGTAAAAAAAATTAGATGTCTTATTTTTGCGTTTAGCATAAATAACGGGACCATATAATTTCGTTAAACTACTTAAGTAGGTTGACATAATTATTTATCAATTAATGACGGAATCTTTTTTCCTTATACTTCGTTATTTTTCTCAGCAATAGCTAAGGCTATTCCTTCTAAAAATAACTTGTCTAAGAAAAAAAATCTCCTCAGTCATAATAT
>CALGLS010000138.1 GCA_937959375.1 uncultured Saprospiraceae bacterium | reverse complement strand
TCAGGATGTTATCGACCTTTTGGAGGAAAATGAGAAGATGACAGTTACTGATATTTATATTAAATTAAGACTAGAGCAATCTGTAGCATCTCAGCACTTGGCAATTTTACGTCGTGCTGGTGTAGTAGCAACAGAGCGCCAGGGTAAATTCATTTATTATTCTTTGGATAAAGAGAGATTATCTCAGATATCAAGACTTGTTGAGGAATTAGCTTCCTAAACAATGTATTAAAGGAAAAATAATATAAAAAAAACCACTTTAAAGAAAGATAAAACACTGTTTATCAATTAGTTTAAAGCTTTTTTTTAGACTTTTCTCTATAAAAAAAATGCTGTGACCTTCCGAGGTTACAGCATTTTTTATTGGTTTTCTTTTGCTAGGTGTAATAAAAATCCCATATTTGTCTAGCAAACAATACATACGTATAACAAAACCACATATATGAGAAAGGCCAAGGTCAACATAAACAACGAAAAGTTGCAAGAGTCTTCCGAGATTCTACGCGCTCTCGCACACCCCCTGCGGTTGAAGATCTTAGAGTTTATTGACAAGAACAAAACCATCAATGTCAACAAGATTTATAACACTATGAATCTTGAACAATCTATCACTTCTCAGCACCTCAGAATTCTTCGTGTTACTGGAATAGTAGAAACGAAGAGAAACGGAAAGTTTATTCACTACAGTATTGATTACTCGAAATTATCTAATGTTTTAAAAGCTATTAACGCTTTCCTTAAAGGAGATTAAGGCTCTAGCTTTTAAGATAAAACAACACAACCACCAAAAAAAAAGAAACTAAAAAAGGCCATCTTGCTAATGCAGGATGGCCTTTTTAATATCGAAGTTGGTAACAACTTCATTCTGTACTTAACTACAAGTCAAATTTAATTCCTTGAGCCAAAGGTAAAATATCACTATAGTTAATTGTATTGGTCTGTCGACGCATGTAAGCTTTCCAAGCATCTGATCCACTTTCTCTACCTCCACCTGTTTCTTTCTCACCGCCAAAAGCTCCACCAATTTCAGCACCAGAGGTACCGATATTTACATTAGCAATTCCACAATCAGAACCAGCTGCAGATAAGAATGCTTCCGCTTCTTTTACGCTATCAGTGATAATCGCTGAAGATAATCCTTGAGGTACATCATTTTGCATAGCAATAGCTTGATCTAATGTTTTGTACTTCAATAGATAAAGAATTGGAGCGAAAGTCTCATGTTGTACAATCTCATAATGGTTTTCAACTTCAGCAATACATGGTTTTACATAGCAACCGCCCTTGTATTTCGCACCTTTCAATTGACCTCCCGTTACGACAAACTTACCACCCTCTTTCTTTACTTTAGAAATAGTATCGAGGTAAGCATTGACAGCATCTTTATCAATTAGAGGCCCTACGTGATTTTTAGGATTCAACGGGTTTCCTATCTTCAATTGCTTATACGCTTTTACTAATCCTTTCTTCACTTGGTTGTATACACTTTCGTGAACAATCAAACGACGAGTCGTTGTACAACGTTGACCTGCTGTACCCACTGCACCAAACACGGCACCAGTTAATGCAATATTCATGTCTGCATTTGGAGAAATAATCATAGCATTGTTGCCACCTAATTCTAACAAACTACGACCTAAACGTTCTGCAACAGTAGCAGCAACTATTTTACCCATGCGTGTACTTCCTGTCGCTGACACCAAAGGAACACGTTTGTCGGTAGTCATCATTTCACCAACCTTGTAGTCTCCATTGATTACACAAGAAATTCCTTCTGATACTTTGTTTGCTTTTAAGACCTTATGCAAAAGATTCTGACAAGCGATAGCACATAATGGCGTTTTCTCAGATGGCTTCCAAATACAAACGTCACCACATACCATGGCGATCATTGAGTTCCATGCCCAAACAGCTACCGGGAAGTTGAAGGCAGAAATAATACCTACTACACCTAGTGGGTGCCACTGCTCATACATTCGATGGCTAGGGCGCTCTGAGTGCATACTAAGGCCATACAGCTGACGAGATAGACCAACTGCAAAATCACAGATATCAATCATTTCTTGAACTTCACCAAAACCTTCCTGAAGGCTTTTCCCCATTTCGTAAGAAACAAGACGCCCTAGTGAATCCTTATGCTTACGCAATTCTTCTCCATACTGACGCACAATTTCTCCACGCTTAGGTGCAGGAACCGTTTTCCAAGTACTGTAGGCTTTTTGAGCTGTTTTCATGACACGCTCATATTCCGACTTAGTCGTTACACTAACGCTGCCAATGTAAGCACCATCAACTGGTGAGTAGGAATCAATGTACTGTTTTGAAGTTGCAAAAGATTTAAGGCCCGTGCTGGTTCCTTTATTCTTTTTAGCAAGTCCAAGTTTCTTTAAAAAGCTTGTATTCATTAGTGCTAATTTTTGATTTATAATTTTTTATCGTTTACATAATTTGAAAAAAAGTCGATTGATTATTTTTTCCGAAAGGGGCAAAACGCTCAACTGACTTTGCTCGCAGGCGGCAAAAATATGAATTTTAACAGCCTTTAACAGGAAAACATATAATTTAACTTTAGAGTAAGTAATAAACTGTCGTTTAAAAAGGTTTCTAATCCGGAATTTGCAAAGAGACAATAGGCTTTCAATTCCCAAGGAACAAAAACAAACATACAAAGAAGGAACAGCAACGAATCACGAATTACTTACAACCAAAACAAAACAAGCTTACTATGAAAAAGTTTCAAAGTCTGACAGCTGATCTTTCGACAAAAGGCCTAGGAGTACTTATTCTACAAAACGTCTTTTTCGGAAGGTCAGCGCAGCAAGTTTCTAAATTATTTAATCCTCTTTATTCTGAATCACTGATCCCAATAACACTCCAAAAGAGTGTGTCCAAAACCGTTTATGATCAACCAGTGTATTCATTTTAGAGAGGTCATCCCAAAGAGATTCTAATCCGATTTTAGCATGCACGTGGTGATACATCATTATAGGAGGCTATAACGTATCACCACATTTTTAAATCAGAATTAGACGAATTCAAAAACCGACAAACTACACAGTGCTCATAATTTAGATGACCACAAAGAACTTTTTAGTTATTTATTCATGGAACTCATATTAAAAAGCAAAGCATTGATAAAATGCTTTGCTTTTCTTTTTCCCATGAGTTCTTTATACGAAAGGAAGGGAGAATAGTTTATAGAATTAAAATGAAATTTAAAAAGCTGCAAATCTAAGAGCAACAATACAAAGTTGACATTTTAACTACCTCTGCAACTTAGCTTGATATTTAAGGCGAGTTACGTCTTATCGTCTTTCATCAATAACCTCACCATCACAGGAATCAATAGTAAGTCACTAACCACTGCGCTCACCAGTGTAAGGCTAATTAACAAACCAATCGTAACACTAGGAGGGTGAATAGAAGTCAATAAAACCATGAACCCAAAAAATAAAACAAGAGAGGTCAGACAAATGGCCTTTCCTGTTTCCATAAAGGTGATCTGCAAGGAATCTTCAATACTCATCCCCTTGTTTAGCGAAAGCTTAAATTTACTCAGGAAGTGAATCGTGTCATCTACCGCAATTCCGAATACAATCGCAAAAATGATAGATACTCCAGCATCAAGATCAATTCCCAAATAACCAAGCATTGCTCCCGCAAGTAAAAGCGGAAAAATATTTGGTATCAACGAAATCAAAACCATTCGCCAGTTTCTAAATAAAAGTGCCATCAGCAAACTGATAATGAAAACTGCAATTCCCAATCCTTGAATTAAATTGCGTCGAATGTAATTTGCATTTTTATCTAAAATTAATCCGGTACCCGTTGGTTTGAAGGTGACAATATTGGAGTCGGTATTTTTTGCGATCCAAGCATTGATATCATCTTCAACTAGTTTAATATTATCAGCCCCAACGTCTTTTAGTCTAGTAGAGATACGAGCCATTTTTTCATTTTTGCTCAACATGGTCTCAGTGGCAGACTTTGCAACCTTTTGGGTGAGTTTTTTATACTTCTTAAATTTACTTTCCTCTTCAGGTAAATGATAAGCTTTAGGATTATTGTTGGAATACATTTGATTAATCCCTTTGTATACATCGGTAATAGAAGTGATCGATTGAATGGCATCATATTCTCGTAAATGCTTTTCTACTTTGTCGATTTCTTTTAGCACTGCAATATCATCTGCCATATATTCTCCTTGCGCAAACACAGCAATATCCATCGGTCTGAATCCTGTTAATTTATCTTCGAAAAACAAAAAATCTTCAGTGATCTTTTTACCTATTGGCAAATTGCTTTCGATCCGATAATTCGTTCCAATATTCATAATTCCAATCCCACAAATGATGGCCATTAAAACAGCTCCGATTATGATTTTTGAATGATAATTTTTTGTAAAATTGTTAGCGGCAGTCATTAATTTATCCCAACTTTCTTGAGTCTTCCCAAATCGGATCAATTTGTCCGTAGTAAAAAATGAAATACAGGCTGTTGTAAAAAAGATAACGGTCAAATAAGCAATACCTACTCCTATTGCAGCATTGAGTCCAAACTCTTTTATAGGCGTTACCTTACTAGTCATCAAGGTAAGGAAACCAATGGCAGTAGTGATTGAAGTAAGTAAGGTCGCTAAACCAATTTCCTTGATGGTTACTTTTATCGCATCCGTCTTATTATTCCCTTTTCTCAGTTCATCAATATATTTCGACATAATATGAATCACATCAGAAGTTCCTACAATGATCATCAGCAAAGGATAGAGCGCAGCCATGGCATTTAAAGGACGACCCGTAGCACCGATGAACCCAAAAAACAATAAGAGTCCCATGGCAATGGAAACCAAGGCAATCGTCATACCCCAAAAACGTCGGAAAACCCAGAACATAACAATGGTAACCAACAAACCAGAAATAATAGAAGTGACAACAACTTCTCGCTTCTGCATGTCTACCATCTCTTTTTGAAAATAGGCAGAACCTAAAAGATGGTAATCTTCAAATTCATATTTTTCCAATGAAGTTTTAAGCGCAGAGATGAATTCATTCGATTGATCAATATCTAAAGCGCCTTTTGTTTTTATACCGACCACCAGTGTTGACCCATCGGCTGTAATAAGATTGTTAACAAATCGATCATCAGCCATTATCATCGCCTTGTCTTTCTCGTATTTACTTGGATCATTGATATGAATTAATGGAACAGTGGTAATGGCAAAAGGAGTTTTGATCGGTCGCTCCATAGTCGCCAGAGACTGGCTTTCATTTACATGAGGAAGTCGTAATGCTTCTAGAGTAAAATCTTTTGTTTTTTGCAAAAAGGATTGTTCGAAGACACCCTCTTCTCGTTCCAACGCAACCAGCAAGAAATTGACATCAGCCCCAAAGTCTTTTTCGAACTTTAAGTAAAATTCAAGATCTTCATCCCCTTGCGGGAAAAATTGCTCGAGCGAAAATGTGAATTGTAAATTAAGCGTATGATAGACGCTAAGTGCTGAAAGGATGACAAAAACGAATGCTATAGTGTTACGATAAATAGGTCTCATTGAATGGATCTGTGTTTAGCTGGCGCAATAATACTTCTTTTTATTGTAACTGTTTGGAACATTTAATTGGCTAAACAGCTACAATCAGTTTATAGGGGAATTTGTTTGATGAACTGTCTCACAACATAAGTCATTTTTGCCTTGTTTTGTTTAAGTTTTGAGAGAGTTTTTAACGAACTTTTTTGATAAGGTAAGACCTGACTAGAAATAGCTGACATTTGAAAAACAGCTTATGTTTTGTACATTTACTAGTACAAAGAGTTAGGCCAAGTTAATTTTTTATTGTTGCTAACTAAACTAAACACTATGATCACCCTCGCTTTTACAGAATTTATCTCGATTCCAGACCTAGGAAAAATCAGCATTATTATTCTTATAGGGAGCTTTATGCCTCTTGCGGCAATGACTTATTTCAAAGTTATGCTTAAAAAGAAATCTGCAGAGTACAATAAAACATTAGCTGAATTAGGCATAGGGACAGATAAAAGGGTAGAATCTTTTTACACCCCCTCCAAGTATATCTTACCAGTTGGTTTTGTAACCTTACTTTGTTTCACTGCTATATCTGCCTTTTCTTATGCCGATTCTTATGCTGGAGACATCAAAGATTCGCTATTATTAACAGGAACCTTTTTCGGTAGTGAAAAAACAGGATTGATTTATCAAAGTCTGGCTGTAATGAATATGGCTTTTCTTGGTGCTTTTTTATGGTCAGCAAAAAATATCATTCGACGTTTGATTGCTCGTGATTTAGCTCCAAGTGTTTTTTACAGTGCTGGTATTCGTATTATTCTTGCATCGGTAGTGGCTTTAGTTTTCTCATTTGTGATTGGTGAGCAGAGCAGTACTAACTTTGTAAGTTTCCGTTCATCTTTAGGAGTCATAGCCTTTCTGACAGGAATGTTCCCAGAACGAATTCTGCAATATTTGATTGATTTGTATCAAAAGTATTTTGCACCAGATGTGTTGAACGAAGAGATTTTATCACTTTACAAAATTGAAGGCATCAGCCTTCAACACAAAGAGCGACTCAATGAGATGGGAATCGATAACGCACAGAATTTGGCAACAGCCAGTTTAACGACACTTTTGATTGAAACGCCATTTGGAGCACGTTTAATCTTAGATTGGATTGGTCAAGCCAAACTACTATGCTACGCTAAAGAAAATATAAATGGTTTGCGACAAGCAGGGATTCGTACTGTTTACGATCTTTACAAAGGCAATAAAAGCCCCGAAGCACTTCGAGAAATCTCAGAATCGGTTGGCATAAATTCTCCAATGCTGCAAGTTATTTACAACCAAGTGATGGACGATATTGGTATAAAAACCTTGTATCGATTCCAACATGGTGTTAATGTTCCTGAAAATGAGCACCATTCGCCAAAATCGGCAGAGGATTTGCCATTGAATACTTCAGAGGCGGATTAATCGCTTAATTTACGGGATAGGCAGACTGTTAATAAAGGCTGTTTATATCAATTTGATGAATACTCCCGTTTTAGTTAAAATAAAAAACGAAAACACGCTCCAGTAGCGACGAACCTATTGTTCGATTTATATTATTTTAATTAAAAAGCGAAACTGTCCTGTAAGAAGGCATGAGAACACCACAGATTATCCTACTATTTTTGTTAATGACCTGTTGGGCAACAGCTCAATCAGGGATAGAACAACTCAATATCGTTCCCAATCCTGGGTTCGAAAAGTATTCAAGTACACCTATAGGTTGGTTTTACAAAGGAGCGCACTTTACCTCTGTGATGAAGTATTGGAGTTCGGCTACATCGGCCTCTCCTGATGTCTTCGGACCAAGAGTGCGGGTGCCTGGACATTGGGCCTCTAAAGGCTTTGGAGAGCAGTCTGCTCGTTCTGGGGAGTCAATGGTTGGTCTCACAGCTTATGGTTGCGATGAAGGCAAGCCACATTGTCGGGAATATATCCAAATTCAACTAGCAGAACCATTGGTCAAAGGCCAAAGATATTATGTCGAATTCTGGGTAACACATCTTGCCAGATCACTACAGGTGAATAATTTGGGTGCCTACTTTTCAGACACGCCTTTCAAAGAAATTACAGCGGAAGAAATTGATGCGGTTCCACAAATAAAAGCAGAACAGATCGTGGCAGCTTCTCCTAATAATTGGAAAAAAATATCAGGTAGTTTTGAAGCAAGCTCCGAGGCCTCTTATTTAGTGATTGGTAACTTTTATCCAGATAGTTTAACCAAGGTGCAACGCTATAGTAACAATAGTTTAAACTATGCCTACTATTATGTTGATGATGTCCAACTGAAAAAGCAACGACCTATTCTTGCCGTTCCGATTAAGGACGATGACTTAACACGTATTACAATCGAAGAAGGGAAAATTGTACAACTAAAAGACATCTTCTTTGACACCAACAAAGCGGAACTTTTACCACGATCTAATATTGAGTTGAAAAAACTATTGCAACTCATGAACGAGCACCCTACGATGGTTATTGAAATTAGTGGACACACAGATAGTCGTGGCGATACAGATTACAATCTAGCGCTTTCTGGTAAGCGTGCAAAAGCAGTGTTTAATTATTTGATCGCTAACGGAATTAATAATGACAGAATCCGATCTACGGGCTACGGTAGTGCAAAACCAATAGCTTCAAATGAAGATGATCTAGGTCGCCAAATGAACCGACGGGTAGAATTTCTGATTTTGAAAAAGTAGTTTTTTAGAAGCTATTTAATAGAAATAGGTTTTCCCATAACCAACAAGTTTAAACCTCAATGATCCTTCAGAAAAAATACGTAGATTCGCAGCTATGTTAGCTCCTTATCACGATATCAACGAAGTAGAAGCCGGCTGTGATGAAGCAGGGCGCGGTTGTTTGGCAGGTCCTGTATTTGCAGCAGCAGTCATTTTACCTACTGACTTTTATCATCCCATCTTAAACGATTCAAAGTTAATTACAGAAGCACAGCGTGAAACCTTGCGACCTATTATAGAGGAACAGGCTTTGGCTTGGCACGTAGCTAAGGTTAGCCCAAAAGAGATTGATAAGGTCAATATTTTGAATGCCTCTTTCTTAGCAATGCATCGGGCAGTTAAGAAACTGAGTGTACTTCCAACCGTTTTATTAATCGACGGAAACCGATTCAATCCATACAAAGGAATTGCACATCATTGTATTGTAAAGGGAGATAGTAAATTTGCCTCCATCGCAGCAGCATCCGTTCTGGCAAAAACGTATCGCGACGACTACATGAAAAAGTTAGATAAGAAATTTCCGGAGTACGGTTGGCGACAAAATAAAGGCTACCCTACCAAGGCACATCGAGCAATGATTAAAGCGCATGGTCCGACTAAACATCATCGGATGACGTTTCGCTTGTTGGCAGTTGAGGAATGACAAGAGAGAAGTTTCAATTTCAATTTCAATCTCAAATTTAAATTCAATCTCAGCACCTCTCGGTCCGTAGTTCCGCGTCAGACGAGCATTCTAATTTCCATTCTAATTCTAATTCTAATTCCCATTCCTATTCCCATTCTCAATAGCTCCCATTCAAAAACGGATTATTCTGCTTCTCATACCCAATCGTAGTATCTTCACCATGACCAGAATAAACGCGTACATCGTCACCAAGTGGGAAACATTTTTCACGAATAGAATCCAATAGTGTTTTCATATCGCCACCAGGTAAGTCTGTTCGACCAATGCTTTCGCGAAACAGAACATCACCTGCAATTAGAAATTGGTCTGCTGCACAGAAAAAAGAAATACTAGCAGGAGAGTGGCCTGGTGTGAAAAGCACACTTAAGGAAGTATTCCCAAAAGTAATGCTATCTCCTTCCTCTATGAAATGACTTGGTGCCGGAGATGCTTCCACGTTTGGTACACCATACATCGCACAAGTCTGAGTGAAGGATTCCAATACAGGAACCTCACCTTTGTGAATCTCAAGTCCAAGCTGATAGGTATCTGCCACAAACTTATTTCCAAATACATGATCAAGGTGGCAATGGGTATTAATCAGGCGAACAGGTTTAAGTCCTGCTGATTCGATAAAATCTGTAAAATGCTTTTTTTCAGCCTCTGTATACATACCCGGATCAAAAATGATGCATTCTTTCGTCTCGTCGTAGACAATGTAGGTGTTTTCCTGAAAGGGATTAAAGGTAAATTTAGCAACAAGCGCCATAGTTTTTCCGTTAAATTTTAAGTGTACTTATGTTTATGCAAATTAATATTGTTTGCAAAAGTACACTTTGCTATGAATTCATTGACATTATAGGTCAAAAAGAGCTAATTTAAGTATTGAACTATAGAACTGCCAATCTGTTCATCTTTATGAGATTACCAACACGAATTCCTAAATTATGCGTATGCGTGCAATAACTTACCTCATCGCTATTATAGCTTTCCTCTTTACTTTTGAGCTTTCTGCTCAAAGGCTCGAAACTGAATTTGGAAAAAACCGAGTTCAATATCACGACGACTTCAAAGAATGGATGCAATACGAAAGCCCCAACTTCATTACGTACTGGTATGGAGAGGGTCGGAATATTGGCCAATATGTAGTTCAGATGGCAGAGATGGACTACGAGTATATCCAAAGTATTTTGGAGCACAGTATGAATGACAAGATTGAGATTATCGTTTATACAGACATTACGGATGTAAAACAAAGCAACATTGGGAATGAAGAGGCATTCGTCAACACGGGAGGACAAACGAAAATTGTTGAAAATAAAATCTTTGTCTACTTTGATGGAAATCACAATAATTTGCGTCGTGATATTAGAGAAGGCATTGGAGCTGTGTTTTTAGATGCCATGCTTTTTGGATCGAACCTACAAGAAATCGTGCAAAATGCCGTCTTACTAAATTTACCAAAGTGGTTCAAAGATGGTTTGATTTCTTACGTTGGAGCAGAATGGAATACAGAGCAAGACAACTTGCTGAGGGATTTATTGAGTAATAAGAAATATGAAGGTTCTTTTTCAAAACTATCAGAAGATTATCCAAAACTTGCAGGCCATGCCATGTGGTATTTCATTGGGCAAAATTATGGAAAGTCAACGGTAGCAAATTTGCTTTATCTCACCAGAATTAATCGAAGTATTGAAAGTGGTTTCTTGTACGTACTCGGAAGTTCTTATGACCGAACATCGTCAGCTTGCTTAACGTATTTTAAAGAAAGGTATGAGTCGGAGGCAAAAAATATGAGCCAGCCAGAAGGCGAAAAAATCAAAATTAAAAACAAGAGAAATCTACCCCTTAGTCAAATAAAGATAAGCCCGGATGGTCGCAAAATTTGTTACGTAGCAAACGAAATTGGGAAATACAGAGTTTACGTTCAGGACTTAGCTACTGGTGATAGAAAGACGATCATGAAAGCTGGTTTTAGAAATGCTTTTCAGGCAACTGACTATAACTATCCATTACTCGCTTGGAATCCAAACAACTTGGAATTGGCGGTTATGTTTGAAAAACGTGATGTCCCAAAATTGATGCTTTATGATTTAGTTACAAATAAATCTGTTACAGAGGATTTATCCACTCAATACCAAAGAGTGTATAGCATGGAGTACATGAATACATTTAACCTGATTATCTCAGCAACAGTGAGAGGCTTTTCTGATATTTTTATTTACAAAACTAAAACACGGCAAACAGATCGAATAACAAATGATTTTTACGACGATCTGGACGCAGCCTATGTGACCGTAAAAGGAAGGAGAGGAATTGTGTTTTCATCAAACCGAGATGATGTCAAACTTGGTAGAATGAAAATGGATTCAATATTACCAACGAATAATTTTGATGTATTTTATTATGATTTAGATGATCCTGCAAAAGAATTAGTACGAGTGACCAATACACCTTTGGTCAATGAAAGAAGACCGATGGCAGTTGATTCTACCTGGTTTGCTTACCTAAGTGATGAGAGTGGATTGTTTAATCGACAAACAGCCTACCTAGACAGTGTACTTGTTTACCATGAACAACATATTTTTTTACAAGGAGGTTCTGAAGTCGTACTACATGAAGATAGTACGCTAAGTACTTTGGACTCTACCTTAATTGATTCTATTCGTTTGGAACCCGTTTACAAACTAAAAGCTTACCCTCACGTCGCTAGTAATTTTGACAGAAGTATCATTTCTCATAGCTCGGCTAAACGAGCAGACAAATCGGTAGATGTGTTTTATAAAAATGGAACACACGAGGTATATGTTTACCAACCAAAACCAGAAAAAAAGGTGACTGCTGCTGCTACTCATTTACAAGAAAATAAGAAGAAACAGTTAGCCAAAGAATTTGATAAAGAAGAGCAAGTTGACGATGAAGAAACGATCGAGTTTGAAATAGAAACTAGCATAGAAGATGAAAGGGAAGAAGAGAAACCAGAAAAAAAAGAAGACTACCTTTTCCAAAGTGAATTTGATGACGAAGAGGAAGTAGATATGGAAGATGAATATGATTCCGAAGTAGATGAAGACAGGATGGAAGAGCTTGAACGACCTTCAACTGTAGATGCCATGGAAATTTCAGGAGGAACTAATTTACATGAATTCAGATCATCACGTATTATACCTTATCGATTAAAATTTAAAACAGACTTCATTACTACGCAGTTGGATAATAGTCCTTTATTCGGAGGTATGGATGGAATACTAAGTGATTCCCTTTCTTCAGCCAATGGAAACCCAGCTGCTTTTAATTATACACCTCCAGGGATTTTACTTAAAGCAAACTTTAAAGATCTTTTTGAGGATTACGAAGTAGAAGGGGGTATTCGACTTCCAACATCTTTTAACGGTGCAGAATACTTTCTTGTTTATAACGATAGAAAAAAACGATTGGACAAAAGTTATTCACTTTACCGAAGGTCGTTGAAATTTACCGACAGGGAAATAACTCCAGTTCCACCTAAGCGAAGAGAAACCGTATTTCAAGGAAAAATGGAAGTACGCTATCCGCTAGATATCTTTACTAGTTTGAGAGCATCCGCTACATTCCGACTAGACAAGCGTATCCAATTAGCAACTGATGCAACAACATTAAATCGAGCCACACTCAAGACGCAACGAATTGGTATTAGGGGGGAGTATGTCTTTGACAACACGATGAATGTTGATTTGAATATCAAACATGGAACACGATACAAAGTGTATGGAGAAGTTTTGAAACGACTGAATGTTGATTTTGTAGATAACTTTCAATTCAAAGCGAAGAAAGGTTTTATGACGATAGTTGGTTTAGATGCAAGGCATTATCAACGACTGGATAAGCATTCCATTTTGGCTGTTCGTGCAGCAGGGGCCGCTTCTTTTGGTTCGGAAAGATTATTGTTTTATTTAGGAGGTGTAGAAAATTGGTTATTCCCTCGGATGAATGATAACGGCACAACGCCACAACCAGAAGGTTTTGCCTACAAAATGTTAGCAGCAAACATGAGAGGATTCCGAACTAATATCCGAAATGGAAGTTCCTACGCAATGGTCAATACAGAGTTGAGAATTCCTTTGTTTAAATATTTTAAAAAGACAATCCGCTCTTCGTTCTTGCGTAACTTTCAAGCGGTTGGATTTTTTGATGCAGGTACTGCTTGGCAAGGTCTTACACCTTATAGTAAAGACAATCCTTTGAACACAGACCGACTAAGTTATAGCGATGATAATGGCGAGTTGATCGTCGTAAATGTAAATTACTTTAAAGACCCAATCATTGCAGGTTACGGGGTTGGAATACGATCTATGATTTTTGGTTATTTTGTAAAACTTGACTATGCTTGGGGTATTGAAACTAGGCAGGTACAGGATCCATTGTTTTACTTTTCAATCGGAACAGACTTTTAGTCAATTACTTTTATGAAAATAGATTCTATCAAATGACAAAGTGCTACTAGTAATATTACTAGTAGCACTTTGTCATTCCGAGCGAGCGCTAGCGAGTCGAGGAATTACATTTCCTCGCCCTTCAATTTTTCCGTATTCTCATACATCAATAGAGCTTCTATTATATCGTGAACTTCACCAGCAAGTACACGGTCAAGTTTGTTGACGCTTAGTCCGATACGATGGTCGGTAACTCTATTTTGAGGGAAGTTATACGTTCTTATTTTATCTGCACGATCACCAGAACCTACCAAACTTTTTCTCTTTTGAGAAACCTTAGCTTCGTGTGCTTCTCGTTGAGCGTCATATATTTTCACATACAAACGGTTCAATGCAATATCACGGTTTTTAATTTGAGAACGAGCATCCGTACTCTCAGAAACAATACCGGTCGGAATATGCGTAAAACGTACCCCTGATTCTGTTTTGTTGACGTGCTGTCCTCCAGCTCCACTCGCACGGAAAGTATCTGTTCTTAGGTCAGCCTTATTGATATTTACATCCTTCAAGATCAGCTTAGGCATCACCACAACAGTAGCAGCAGAAGTGTGTAGTCGACCTTTTGATTCTGTTTTGGGAACTCGTTGAACGCGGTGAGCACCGGATTCAAATTTTAAATGGCCATATACATCTGTTCCAGTTACCTCAAGTACTAGTTTGGTATAACCACCCACTGTACCTTCATTGATGGTCACTGGTTCGGTTTTCCAACCCATAGAATCGAAATAACGGGAATACATTTTGTAAAGGTCACCAGCGAAAAGGCTTGCTTCATCTCCACCCGTACCTGCACGTATTTCAAAGATAACATCTCTCTCATCTTCGGGATCTTTAGGTATGAGTAGTATTTTTAGCTTCTCTTCTAGTTCTGTTTTTTTAGGGTTCAATTCTTCTAGCTCCATTTGAGCCATCTCCTTCATCTCTGGATCACCAAGCATTTCTTTAGAAGAAGCAATGTTGCCAACCACCAATTGATATTCTTTGATTGTCTCCACAATTGGTTCTAGCTTTTTGTACTCTTTATTAGTTTCGGCAAAGCGCTCCTGGTCGGAAAATATACTAGGGTCTCCTAGTTGTTCTTCCAAATAAATATATCTTTCGTGAATTGAATTTAATCTTTCAAACATAAGTCATAAGTCTTTCTCTGAGAAGGACAGTTTTAAATTAGAATATGAATTTTTCAGAATTAAGAGCTTTCCTTAGAAGGCCATTTCAGTTCCAGTTTCGATTCACATCTTAATTTAAATTATCGCTTCTCGATTTTTAAGTGGTGCAAAGGTACTACATTGGCAGTGATTATTGAAACAGGAGTGTTCACAATAAGCAAAGTAACGACCTTAGCTATGATGACATCATAACTTCTGTTTGTTGAAAGCGACTATTTAGAAGGTTTTTCTCAATAAATCCGTCTCAGGAAGGAGAAACTCGGATTTTTTCTTTGATTGACTGAATAAGAGATGGTGAAACGGTACGTCTCTGAACACGGGATTTAATAAACTCTCGGAAGGATTGTTCTTTACTAAGAACTTCGTGATACATGGGATTTTGCTTTAGCTCTTTTAGCAATTCGCGTTCTGCTTCTTGGCTAAGTTCGTTGTCGAGATACATGTTGACTTTCTCTACAAGAGACCGGTGGTTTTGCTGATTACCCATTGTTATAAAATTTAGTAAATAAATAAGGCGTAGCCTTGTATTGCTGTTAATAAAATTTTTTTGATTTAATTTTTGGGGTACGATATGTCTATAAAAAGGGAAAAGCTGTTCCAGTATAGGACAAAATACGAAATTTTGTGACTAAACTAAAACAGCTTTTACAATTAGCGTTTATTTTTAAAGCCTCTTGACTGGGCGTAAGCACTCAATTGTTCTTTAAGCATATTTCTTGCTCTGTGAAGTCTCGAACGCACCGTACCAATCGGGATATCTATAATTTTGGATATTTCCTCGTAGGAAAACCCTTCAATATCGCAAAGGAGAATGACCGCTCTAAAGTCAACGGGTAAACTGTTGACCGCTACGGTTACTTCGTCGCCCATCATATTTTGGAAAATTTCTTCCCGCATATCAACGTAGCCACTTAGCTTGCTATCCTCTTCATTTTGATAGCTTACGATATCCTCAAAATCAACCTTCGTAGGCCTCTTGGCTTTTTTACGATATTGATTTATAAAGGCATTTTTCAATATTTTAAACAACCAGGCTTTGGCATTAGTACCTACATGATATTTATCCACGAAGCGATAAGCTTTCATATAAGTCTCCTGCACCAAGTCACTGGCGTCAGCCTCGCTATAAGTCAAGTTATAGGCGAAGTTGTATAGAGCATCTGCATGAGGATAAAACTCCTCCTCAAATACCTTGTCATAATGTGCTCTTTCCATGGTAGTTCCAATTGTTAGAGTCATAAAGGTAACAATTTTGCTTCGGTGATAAAATAAGGCATTTTCAGCCCCTGTTGCTATCCTAGTTTATCACTTCGTGATAAGCTACAGTAGGACAAACCGAGAAAATTTTAAAAAAGTTTCTAAAGTTGAATTTTTTTGAAAAAAATTTCAAAATTTTATTGAAAAGCAGAATCGAAATGGGAAAAATAGAATAAAAAGAGATAGGAATCACGTCTTCTAAAAGACAGAAAAACAGCGAATTATAAATTTATCCAATGATTTTAAGGGCCTAAGCACCATTCATCTGAGGATAAATAAAAAAGGATTAAATTTTTACGGGACTGATACCTGGAAACGTTTTTTCAAACCACTTTAGCGGTGCCTGATTCTTATCCCCTGTTCGCGTATCGCAAACAAAAAAGAGATAATATAGCTGGATATCCTCACCAATTACGCTTAAAAGTTGCTCTAATCGTTCCTGACTAGCCTCTTTGTCTTGATAAATATTCTCCAAACGCCAGATATAATAGGCCTCGTCATGCCATTCTAAGATATTTAGAATAGTAAGGTCATTGGTAAACTGAGCAGTATACCTACGAGCAATAGCGCCATGATGTTTTTTAGGATCACGGGGATAGCGATTTTTATCTTCTTGATGTTTGAACGTATCGTGGGTAAAAGTAATGAGGCGAAGTTTTCGTCTTGTCTCCTCGCAAGAAAGTTGGAGCTTATCTACGTTATTCAAAACTTCTCTAATATGAAACACGACTCTACCTTCAGGATGCCCAAATCTTGGACGTCCCCACAAGAGCCCCTCTCTGAAATCTGTTTGTCTCAGAAGGATCACTTCTATTGGGTTCTCCGGCTTTAGCATCTCCTCCAAATTCGCATTTTGGCGAAGTGCGCGTTCCATATAGTTTGGTTTAGTCACTACACTAATTTAAATGATTAAATAGTATTTGGTTTAATGACCTTACATTTGATTTATACTGAAGATGTAACTAGCTAATGGACTTTGTTAGAAATCTGCGAGCTACTTTAAAATAACATTTTAGCCTCAGCTTTAACATTATCTAAGCTAAATATAAACAAAAAATAAATTCAATGCAGATAAATTCGCAAAAACAATTCCAAAAGTCTTAGTGTATCTTCAACAACTTCTATATCTTGTAATAAGACCTTTTGCAGGAAATTTTTATATAAACTTCAGACATGAAAATCAAGATAAAGTCACAAGGGAAAAAGTACAAAGCCAATCTGTCTAAGCCCCTTGATATTTCTCTTCCTATAAAAATGGGAGTTGATAATGTCAATTGCTTCTACGCACCAGTCCCTAACGCAAAACCTGTCATTGCTGGCGACTTCATTGGATCAACTGCCCAAGGTGGTTTGGTCAACTTCATGAATATACAAATCAACCCTCATGGTAACGGAACGCATACCGAATGTGTAGGACATATTGCTAAAGAGATATTTACCATTAATAATTCCCTAAAAAAGTTTAACTTTATAGCGAAAGTTATTTCCGTGTCACCAAGTCAATTGGAGAATGGAGATTTCGTAATTTTAAAGGAGCAAATTGAAGCGCAATTAGAAAAAAATGAAGCGCAAGCACTGATCATCCGAACGCTCCCCAACGAACTTTCAAAAAAACAAAAACAATACTCAGGCACCAACCCTCCTTACCTACATTGGGAAGCTACCCAATTCATGGTAGAAGCAGGAATTGAGCACTTATTGATCGATTTACCTTCTGTCGATCGAGAAGAAGACGGAGGAAAGCTTTTATCACACAACACATTTTGGCAATATCCCGACACCATCAAAAAAAATCGGGAAAAATGTACCATTTCGGAGCTAATTTTCGTCAAAGAAGAAATCAAAGACGGTTTTTATTTGTTAAACATTCAAATAGCCAGCTTTGAACTTGATGTAAGCCCTAGTAAGCCGGTTTTATATAAATTGAAACGAATGAATTAATAATCCATCGACTAGCAGATTGAGTGCTCAACTGAAAAGTTGCCATCCCAAGTAAAGTCGATGAAATGAACAAAAAATATCCCAATGCTCACGCCTAGCGAAAAATATGCTTCACAAGTCTATCTCAACTTCAAAGAAATTGGAGAACGAGAGTTTCAGACAATTGTCCGTTTCTTCGAAGCGCACGAAGAGGACATTCATAAACTAACCTATAAAGAGTACTTCGAACTACTCATGGTGTACACCGATTCTCTTTTTGAAGTTGGTGCTTACTCTAACTATATCGACACCTGCGACCTGGCCATTGAATCCACCATCTATTTTAACGTAAAGATGTTTCGTGGCGAAAATATTTATCAAAAATTATTATTTAGAAAAGCGGCTTCTCATTATCACCTCATGCAATACGATGAGGCAGAGCATGTACTTCGTGAACTCGTCAAAATAAACCCAGACCACAAATTAGCAATCCGTTTTTTGAAAAAATGTAAGGTGTCTAGATTTCCAAAAATTGTGCAGCGAACTAGAGCGATAAGTGTTGCGCTGTTTTTTCTGTCAGCTATTATTATTGGAGTTGAATTGATTTACGTAGAAGCATTGTTTCCAGAACTATTAGGACCCATTCGGTTTTCTAGAAACATTGTTTTTGGATTGGGAATGTTTACACTCCTTGGCGGAGAAATATGGATTCGTCACAAAGTAGAAACGAAGGTGGATGAATTGGCGAATGCAGTTAAAAGTACAAAAACAAAAAGTAGGTCTAACGAATCAATATAACGGTTCCCCGATCCATTACCACAC
>CALGLS010000137.1 GCA_937959375.1 uncultured Saprospiraceae bacterium | reverse complement strand
AATAGTCGTCTTAGCAATGCCCTCTCTACTATAAGTAATTGCCACTTTGTCATCCGCCTTGAGTGGTGCAAGAGATTTGGTCAACTCGTCTAGTGAGTTAATTGCGACTTTATTAATGTGCGTAATCAAGTCACCACTTTTTAGGCCCGCTTTTTCTGCAGGACTATTTTCAATAACCTGATCGATGGCCACGCCTTTTTCTGCTCCCATCCTCAAAGCTACACCAAGGAAAGCTTTGTTTGTATTGACTTTGCGTTTAATAATGGTTTCTGTGATAACACCATCTTTCACTTCCACTGTTTTTTCGATTTCGATGTTTTCCTCGTCGGGAAAATCTTCGGTGATGGTGATGTTTCCATCTTTGTCGATGATTTTGATATCAGAGCCATCGCCTTCAATTTTTATTTCTTCTTGTTCACCATTTTCATCTTTTCTGATTTTGATGATGCGTTTGATTTTTCCGGAGCCATCCTCTTCGATGTTTACGTTTACGTCTACATCGTTTAAACCAGTTTCGTCAATATCTTCTAGGTTGAAATTTTCTGCGGCTTCGCCTTCTAGTATTTCTTTGTTGATCGTTTCGTTTCCTTGGTCATCTACTTTCTTGGTAACGATCACCACCTTCTTTTTTGGACTATTCTCATCTTGTGCCTGTAATTGATTGTTGTAGCTTGTCAGCAAAAGAATACCTAGAAGGATTAGGAAAGATTTGTGGATTGTTTTGCAAATCATGATAAAATATGTTGAGTTTTAAAAAATGATAGTAAGTGCTTCGACAAAAATAAGTTATTTTTACGAAATTGTACGATAGGTTAAAGGACTGTTAAAGTGTAAAAAGCCAGAGTTCGATTGTATAAATTTGTAACAGACGGTTCGGTCTTTGCGTTTTTAAATACAAGTCCCTATTTTGTCAAAAGACTAAAACCAGTCATCCAGCACTTACTCAATTATCTTTAATGAATAAAAAAGCAATTTGGTTTATCATCGGTTTAATGACCGCTGCCCTTATCGGCATCGTGTTGTTGCAGATGTATTGGATCAACTGGTCCATTAAATTGAACCAAGATCGCTTTGATGTTGATGTTTATTCTGTACTCAATCGAGTGACAGAGAAATTGCAGCGAGCAGAAGAAGTCAAAGATGGTATCGACATTCTCAACATAGATGAAGACTGGAAGAAGGAAATCATGAAGCAAGTAGACGAGGGGGGCGAAAATGGGTTGACCTTAGAAACAACTGTGGATGGTACCATTTTAATGGATTCTGCTATTCTAGGCAGTAGTCTTAATAAAGTTTACGCCAAGTTAGGGAGCTATAATAATGACTGTACCTGTGCCGATTGTCAAAGAGAGCGTACCGATCGATATGAGCGGATTGTCAATCATATGGAGCGGCAAAAAATCAATAAGCTGCTCAATCCTGATCCAATCACACATCGAATCAATATCAATTACCTAGATGAGTTTATTCGTAAGGAGTTGAAAAACATGGGTATTTTTATCCAATACGATTACGGGATTTATTCTGATCGAGAAAAATCGTTTGTGATTAGAAATGGTTTCTATGTTGTAAAAGACGATAGTCCGCACTCGGTGACGCCAGGTTGGAGGGATTTATACAATTCAGATTATCGAGTTGACCTTTTTCCAAAAGATATTCAAAGTCCGGGATTGCTGATGATCTATTTCCCTGGGAAGGCAAGTGTCGTTTGGAAAAAAGCATGGCCTACCTTATTGGCCTCTATCATATTTACAGGTATCATTCTTTTTTGTTTTACGTACACGATTCAAGTGATATTCCGGCAAAAGAATCTTTCAGAGATGAAAACGGATTTTATCAATAATATGACGCATGAGTTTAAAACACCGATTGCGACGATCTCTTTAGCTGCAGATTCTATCACGAGTCCAATGATTAGCGGCAATCCGGATAAGGTAAATCGGTTTGCTACAATTATTAAACAAGAGAATAAGCGAATGAATAGTCAGGTGGAGAAGGTACTTCAAATGGCTGTTATTGATAAGCAAGACTTCCAATTGAGGCACACACAGCTTGATTTGCACGATATTATTCGTCAGGCAGCACGTAATGCGACGCTGCAAGTAGAGAAGAAAAAAGGCTCTGTTACCACAAATTTAAAGGCGAAAGTGCACATGATTGAGGGAGATATGACGCATGTTTCGAATATTATCAATAATTTGCTGGAGAATGCAAACAAATATTCTCCAGAAAAACCTGAAATTTCTGTGCACACACGCAATGTACCGAACGGTGTAGAAGTTATAGTACAGGATAAAGGGATAGGTATGTCGAAAGAGGCCCGAAAACATATATTTGACAAGTTTTATCGGGTTCATACCGGAAATTTGCATGATGTAAAAGGGTTTGGGCTAGGTTTAAGTTATGTAAAAGCAATGATGACTGCTCATAAAGGCCAAATCGACGTGAAGAGTGAATTAGGAAAGGGAAGTAGCTTTATACTGATTTTTCCTTTTAATATTGACCCTGTACTTTAGAATTTGCAAATAATTATCCTCATTTTACGAATGTAAGTTCTAGCTTACGAGGAAGTTAAAATTTAAACATAACTCTTAGAAGACCAACTATTTTAATTTCATTGTCCGGCCCCAAGAATCGAAGCCAGGCAAGCTAAAAGAAAAACGATAAACGATGGCAACTGGAAACAGAATTTTATTAGTCGAAGACGACCAAAACTTTGGTGATGTTTTACGCTCTTATCTCGAAATGCATGAGTACGATGTAACGCTTGCTACTGACGGAGAAATGGGACTAGAAAGTTACCACAAAGGCGAGCATGACCTTTGTATATTCGATGTGATGATGCCTAAGAAAGATGGCTTCACCCTCGCTAAAGAAATCAGAGAAAAAGACAAGACGATGCCTATCATTTTCCTTACGGCTAAAACCATGAAGGACGATGTACTCAAAGGTTTCAAAATAGGTGCGGATGATTATATCTCTAAACCGTTCAACTCAGAAGAGTTACTTTACCGAATTCAAGCAATTCTAAAGCGTAGTGCCGCCAAGGTTGATCCGCGCGAAGATATCAAGGAATTCAACATTGGTAAATATCACTTCAACTTTCCACTCCGTATTCTTACGTTTAAAGAAAATCCAGACGTTGAGGAAACATCTAAAGAGAAACTGTCTCCAAAGGAAGCACAGCTACTCCGTATGTTCTGCGTACACCTCAATGATATTCTACCTCGTTCTGAAGCTTTGACTAAGATCTGGGGAGAGGACAACTACTTCACCGCAAGAAGTATGGATGTATTCGTTACCAAACTAAGAAAATACCTCAAAGCAGATACTAATATCGAAATCGTAAACATTCACGGTAACGGTTTCCAACTCTTAGTTAAAAGCGAAGAAGAAGCATAGAGAAAAGATTGCTGAATAAGCGAACACAAAAAAAGCGGTTCGAAACGAAAGTTTCGAACCGCTTTTTTATTTCACGAAAGTAGAAAAAACTTTAACTGTTATTCTCACTTTAACTTTGATTTCATTGCTAAACGTCCGCTTCTTCACCAGGGAGATCCGTAGAAGATGCGCCGCTTTGTTGTCTTTCTTCTTCCTCAAGAGCTTCAGCTTCTAACTTTAGTTTCACATCAGCAGGACGTTTCCCGATTAGTCGTTCAACATCAGACTTAAGTAATACTTCATTTTCTAATAAGGCATTTGCAAGAATCTCTAACTCATTGCGCTTTTCTTTTAGTAGTACTTGTGCACGTTCGTATTGCTGTTCTACCAGTACACGAACTTCTTCATCAATCATTGAAGCCGTCTCATCAGAATAAGGTTTTTGAAATTGCCCTTCCTGCATACCGTGGAAAGATACATTACCAACTTTCTCATTCATACCAAAGATCGCTACCATACTGTAAGCCATTTTGGTTACTTGGTCAAGGTCACTTTGCGCACCCGTTGATATTTTGTCAAAAACAACACGCTCTGCAGCACGACCACCAAAGGTCATACACATACGGTCTAGCATAGCTTCTGTACGTGTGATGTACTCTTCTTTCGGAAGGTATTGAGCATAGCCCAAGGTGCCAATTCCACGCGGTACAATCGTTACCTTTACAAGCGGAGATGCATGCTCTAAGAACCAGCCACAAACTGCGTGACCTGCTTCATGGTAAGCAATGATCTTCTTCTCTTTAGGCGCAATGATTTTGTTTTTCTTTTCGAGTCCACCAATCACACGATCCAGCGCGTAGTTGAAGTCGTCCATGTCAATTTCGCGTTTGTTGCGACGAGCAGCGATAAGCGCAGCTTCATTACAAACGTTTGCGATTTCAGCACCAGCAAAACCAGGAGTCATTTCAGCCAATGTGTTGGCATTCATGTCGTCTCCAGATTTGATATTCTTAAGGTGAACTTTGAATATAGCTTCACGTCCTTTTAGATCAGGACGATCAATTCCGATTTGTCGGTCAAAACGACCAGGTCGAAGTAAGGCACTATCAAGTACATCAGGTCGGTTGGTTGCAGCCATTAGGATAACTCCTTTGTCTGTGCTGAAACCATCCATCTCAACAAGTAGCTGATTTAGTGTGTTCTCACGTTCGTCGTTACCACCTTGCATAGCACCTTTCCCACGTGCACGACCAATGGCATCAATCTCATCAATGAAAACGATACAAGGCGCTTTTTCACGAGCCTGCTTGAATAAGTCACGTACACGTGATGCACCAACTCCAACAAACATTTCTACGAAATCAGATCCCGAGATTGAGAAGAAAGGTACGCCAGCTTCACCAGCTACGGCTTTCGCCAAAAGCGTTTTACCCGTACCAGGAGGGCCAACAAGTAGAACCCCTTTTGGAATTTTACCACCAAGCGAAGTATATTTTTTTGGATTTTTTAGAAAGTCAACGACCTCCATCACTTCTTCCTTTGCTTCATCAAGTCCAGCTACATCTTCGAAAGTAACGTTTACTTTGGCGTTAGCATCGAATAGTGTTGCCTTTGATTTACCAATGTTAAAAATCTGGCCACCAGGTCCACCTGCTCCACCACTAACTTTTCTCATGATGAACAACCAAATACCTACAATGATGAGGATAGGGAGTACCCAACCAAGAATTGGAGTTAGCCAATTGGTCTTAGTTTTATAATCAGCATCAATACGTTCATTACGAGGAGTGCTTTCTTGGATGAGCGTTAGCTTTTCGTCAAAACGATCAACAGAGCCAATTTCAAAAACGAAATGAGGACGTGGTGTTCCAAATTTGCTTTGTCCTGCTTCTGGATAATTGCTTAGCTTGTCGTCTTTGATGTAAACTTGAGCTTGTTCTTTGTTGATGACTTCAATTTTTTTAACGTCACCAGATCTCACCATGCTTTCGAATTTGCTCCAGCTGATAGGCTCGGTAGCAGAATTGTTGAGGCTGTAGAAATTGAGCCCTAGCAGAAATAATGCTAGTATACCGTAAATCCAATAAGAATTGAACTTAGGTGCGATGGGCTTCTTGTTATCTTTATCTTCCATTTAGAAAATTGTATTAAAAAGATTTCTTGACATTTTTACAATCGAATTGATTGTTACTGTTGCTTATCTTCCAAAGGGAAAATGTGTTTTTTAGCGACTGACTTAGTGTCAAAAAAAGTGAATGAATTTGCTTTATTGCTGCTATATCTAAACTATGTAATTACTTGAATCTATAATAGAACGTAAAAAAGCGTAAATCGTTGGGTAAAATCGACAGACTATGCAACTTTTCAGGCTAAAACCTATAAATTCTGGTATTCTGTGAAATCTGCATCACTCCAAAGCTCTTCTAACTCGTAGAATTTCCGAGTGTCTTTGTAAAAAATATGTATTACTGTAGAGAAGTAATCCATTAGTAACCAAAGCGAATTCTTTTGCCCCTCGTAGTGACTAGGAAATTGTCGTGCTTCTTCTTTTAGTCGTTTGTATATATTGTCAGAGATTGCTTTTACCTGCGTATTTGAATCACCTTCGCAAATGATAAAAAAGTTGGTTGGAGCTTCGTCTAACTTTCTTAAGTCTAGTTTTAGAACGTTTTTGCCTTTAATGTCTTGTATAGCGTCTATTATCAAGTCGTTAAGTGCTTCTTCGGAGAGAAATTTTTGTGGTGCTTCTTTTTGTGAACTCAAATTTGAAATTTGTTAAATTTGTTGATAAATATATTGGGAACGCTAAAAGCATGTGTTTTTAGTAGTCCTATAGAAATTATTAATCAATTTCTTACTTACTTAAAGCAAATATTGAGGCTTTTGGTTCAATATTTTGTTTGGAATACTGCTTGTTTGGTAGCATATTACAAGCAGGTAAAAATAATAATTTTTTATTAGACTTTATGGCTATGTGTAATTTGTTTCTATTACAACGCTTTTAGCTATAGTTTCTACCAAATATTCGAATACTTGCATACTATTGAAAACACCCTTTTTATAGGGAGAATTTTACAACAATTTGCTGAACTCGGTTCTACCAACGAGTTCGCTGTAAATCTTATATCAAAAAGCAATCCATCAGAAGGAACTGTCATTTCGGCTTACAATCAGACCAATGGTCGTGGCCAGATTGGCAGTAAATGGGTTGCGGAGCCAGGTATGAACCTGACACTAAGTGTTATTCTCTATCCTAGTTTTCTAGAGGCATCTCGCCAATTTCTCCTCACGCAGGCCATCGCTTTAGGTGTTTTTGATTGCCTAAATGCTTATACAGATGATCGTTTAGCACTAAAATGGCCCAACGACATTTATCATGACGATAAAAAAACGGGAGGTATTTTATTGCAAAGTGGCCTCAAAGGATCCCGACTCATGTGGTGTGTGGCCGGGATTGGAATTAATGCCAATCAAATCAATTTTAATCCAAGTTTGCCTAATCCTACTTCTTTAAAGGCGATTAGCGGAGCCGACATTAACTTGGATGAGTTGATCTCAAAACTTTGTCAACACCTCGAATTTCGCTACCTCCAACTCAAAAACGGGCACTACGAAAAAATTCAATCGGACTATCTTCAACACTGCTATCGTTTCATGGAAGAGTCACTCTTTGAGCGACCAAACTCAGAAGTCTTTAGTGGGAAAATAATAGGTGTAGACCCTACAGGAAAATTAATGATTGCTCATGTTAGCGGGGAAGAGGCTTTTGGAATGAAAGAAGTTCGCTTTGTTATATGACTATGATGAAACCTGCCTGCCGCAAAATCACAGCTATAAAGATAATTTTGAATCGTTGAATAATGAATCGTTGAATTTTGAATGGTTATTCCGCTGAGCCTTTTAGGTCCATTCTCCATATTCTGCGTCTTTTCTTAAATCAAAATTCAACGATTCAATATTTAGTCAAGTTCCAATATATTCATTAGACTTTATTCTGAGCTATTTTGTATAAGGATCAAATAGAGATTTTTTGACAGAACGAAGCTCTTTTAAGAGGGCATAGCCATAGCTATGGGCGATTAAAAAGCTAAAGTACTGCTGAAAAAGATCATTTGAGGACATACAAATTAGTTTAGAATAAAGTCTATTATACAATAGCAGTTAGT
>CALGLS010000136.1 GCA_937959375.1 uncultured Saprospiraceae bacterium | reverse complement strand
GAAGTATAATTTGAAGGGAATATTTCCCTCTTTTTCATCATTAATCAAGTTGTCGGCATTTTTTCTCGTAAGGCTCCAACAACTTACATCAGATATCTGATTTATGTGCGAAATTAAACAATTTTTTAGTACAGGACTAATCGCTAAAAATAAAGTATGGTTTATCCTCTTTCTTATGGTAGCCATCACGGCTTGTTCTACCCAAAAGAAGAAAGGCGATGTCTCTAAATTTCAGAAGTTTTACCAAAATACAACGACTGAATTCAATTACTATTTTAATGCAAATGTTCTTTTAGAAGAGAGTATTGAAAAACTCAACACAGAACATCAAGATAATTTCAATCAATTCCTCCCTGTTTTCAAATATGTTGCCTCTAAAAACCCAGCTTCCGTTGCTAGTGGTTTGGATGATGCCATTAAGAAGGTAACTGTTGCCAAAACCTTACACCCAGCTTCGCATTGGCTTGACGATATTTACCTCCTTGCTGGAAAAGCACAGTACCTAAAGCAGGACTACGAATCAGCGGAAGAAACGATGATTTACATGACTCGGGAATTTAGCCCTGAGGCTATGGCTGAAAAAGAGAAAAACAATAAGAAAGCTTCTAAGAAAAAGAAAAAGCGTAAAAAGAAGAAACGCAAGAAGAAAAAGCGTAAAAAGAAAAAGAAGAAAAAAAAGAAGAAGAAAAAATCCTCCAGCAAGAAAAAGAAAGCCACTCCTAAAAGCAAATCTAAAGACAAAGCGTCTGACAAAGTTGCCGATAAGAGTGATGAGGAAAAACCAGACAAATATCTTTTGAAGCACCGCCCTTGTCACCAAGAAGGATTACTGTGGTTAGCACGTGTGTATATCGAGCGAGATGCTTATGAAGAAGCAGAGTCGATTTTGAATCAATTAGAAAACGATCCTAAGACCTTCAAAGATATTAAGAAAGAAATCGCTCCCGTGAAGGCACACTTCTATATGAAGCAAAAAAGATATGAAGATGCTGTAAAACCGCTTGAGATGGCTGTTGCGAACTCAAAGCGAAAGGAAAAAGCACGCTATGCATATATCCTTGCTCAAATACACGACTGGGCGGGTAGAGGTGATCAGGCTTACGAATATTTCAACCAAGCCATGAAGACTAGCCAGTCATACGATATGGAATTTAGCTCTAAGCTAAACCTTGCTCAAAATGGCTACCGTAGTGGAAAACTTAGCGCTCCAGAAACTTTGAAGTCGCTAAGAAAGATGACTAAGGATATCAAAAATGAAGACTTCCGAGATCAAATTTATTTCGCCATGTCAAACATTGCCATGAAGTCGGGTGATCGCCCTGAAGCAATTGCTTACCTTAAAAAATCTTTGGTTTATAACACTGGTAACACTGCTCAAAAAGCAGAGTCTTACCTCCTGTTGGCAGAATACTATTATGAATTTCAAGACTTTGTCAACGCTAAAAACTATTACGACAGTACCTTACAAGTTTTGCCTAACACTGATGAACGTTACGCAATTGCTTCAAGCTACAGTAACAACTTAACAGACATTGCTGCCAATATTGAAATCATTACTTTTCAAGATAGCATTCTCAATGTGGCAAACATGAGCGATAGTGATAAAAAAGCATTGGCTCAAAAAATAAAACGACAACAGGAAGAGGCTAGACGTGCTGCTCTTTTAGCTAACAGTAAGCCACAAGCTAATAGTCCAAAAAACCCTAGAACTTCTTCTCGATCATCTAGATCTGGTGCAAGAAACCCACAAAGCACAGCGAGTACTTTTCCTTTTTATGACCAAAAGAATAAGAAGAAAGATTCCAGAGATTTCCAAAAGAAATGGGGTTCTAGAAAACTGGAAGACAACTGGAGACGATCTAGCCGTCAAGGCATTGGTGATATAGATGGTGATATTGCTGATAGCGGTGAGGTAATTGATTTCACCCTGACTGATGAAGATATGGCCGCTATTTTCAAAGACATTCCGGATACACCTGCAAAGGTAGCTAAAGCCAACAAATCCATTGAAGAGGCTATGTTTAAACTGGGTATTCTGTATCGCGATCGATTAAGCAATAACAAAAAGTCGATTGAAACTTTGGAGGAACTTTTAAATCGCTATCCTGAAAGTGAATACGAAGAAGAAGCACTTTATCATCTTTACTTGGCTTACACCGACATGGGAGAAACAGCTAAAGCAAAAGCTGCTTTTACTAAACTAAACAACAAATATCCTGAAGGTACTTTCGCTCGCGTAATCAGCGATCCTGACTTCTTACTCACTATGAAAAAAGAAGAGGAGAAGTTAACCAACTATTACGATGTGACGTATAGCGACTTTACAAATGGCAAGTACCAGAGTGCTTATGATCGTTCTGCAAAAGCACCAACGATGTTTGGTCCTAAAAATATTTACAAGGCGAAGTTTGCACTATTAAGCGCAATGTGTCTGGGTAATATTGAAGGAAAGGAAGCATACATCAAAGGCTTGAAGGAAGTCGTTGCTAAGTTCCCCGAAACGCCGGAGGAAACTAGGGCGAAGGAAATCCTTCGTTTGCTCAATGGAGAAGAACCTGTCACCAAAACAAAAGATAAAAAGGACAAGAAGAAAGGTACCTTCAAAATGGATGGTAAAAAATTACACTACTTCATCGTTGCACTCACAGGTAAAGACGACGTCAAACTTTCGGATGCAAAAAATGCCGTTTCTGATTACAATAGACAATACCATAAGTTAGATAAACTTCGTATCTCCAATGTTTATCTGGATACTAAAAACGGAACACCAGTATTGGTTATCCGTCGATTCAAAACTCCAGAAAAGGCAATGGCTTACTATAATGGCATTACTGCCAACTCCGCTGACTTTTTACCAAAAGGCGTTGAATACGTCATGTATCCGGTGACACAATATAATTACCGAATTATTTTGAAGCAGAAGTCATTGGATGGATATCAAGAGTTTTTTGAGGAGAACTATAAATAGGGAATTGGAATGTGAAATGGAATTAGAATTAGAATTAGAATGGCCTGCTTACGTGAGGAATGGGAATTAAAATGGGAACCTGTCTGGCCGCCAGACAAGATTGGAATGGCCCGTTAACGTGAGCTACGCGATATAATTTACTGATCACTAGAAGCTAGGTTGCATAGAAATAAAAAAGCGTTTTTGACAGAGTCAAAAACGCTTTTTTATTTCTTAGTTTTTTTTACACGATAGCGGGAACATTCACATTCTAATTCACATTCTAATTCCAATTCTTCTACTCCATTTCCAACAACACCTCTCCTTTATCCACCGACTCTCCTTTTCCTACGAGAATAGATTTCACAATCCCCTCTCCTGCTGACTTAATTACATTTTCCATTTTCATGGCTTCTAGGATGAGTAGGCTGTCTCCTTTATTAATTTGTTGACCAACTTCTACCACCACATCTAGTACTAAACCTGGCATTGGTGCCTTTAGGTCTTTCATTTTACTACTGGCCGTAACGGATAAACCTAGTTTTTTTACCAATTGATCATAGGCATCTTTTATTTGAACTTGATACTGATTGCCGTTCACTTCAACAGTAATTGATTTCGCATCAAAATCAGCTTCTAGTACTTTCGCCTTTGCAGCTTGATGGCCATTGAGTACGTGAAATTGTTGATCCCCCATTGGTGTGATATCCCAGCTCTGAGTTTCTTTGTCATCAAACTCAAATTCAATTCCCTCGTTAACTATGCAATTAAATTTCATCTTATGTTAATTCTAAAATGTATTATTGATTCTAAAATCTCATTTAGTTTAAAGTCTAAAATCTCATTTGGACTTCCTCTTATCTATTCGACCAAGTTTGATCATAAAATTCGTTTCGAAAATAGTGTAAGCGAGATAGACGAATAAAAACGGAACGACAAAAAAATCGTCTGTAGGAGCAGCTACTTTTTTGTAAATGACAACAAGAAAAATGGATACGAATAACTTCGCTGCCATAGAACCAATCGTAACATTTGTAAAAGCTAATTGATTAGAACTCGCTGCAGCTTTCTTTGCAAAAAAGTGTACCACCAAACTAAACAAGACGTAGAGTCCAATGCTCAACCAAAAGAAGGTCGCATAAGGTGCTGTTACAGGAACGAAGCCTGTAATGATAGCCAATACTGAAAAAATAATGGTAAGTACACTGAGTTGAAAAAGGAAACTGCGTTTGCCCATCTATCTACTTAATTCTTCATTAAATCTTTGAGGATGCTGTACATGACAACCACCAAAAAGACCAAAGCCAATATTGCGGTGAATATCGGTTGATCAGTCGCGTAATGCGCATCTAATTTTCTTCCGATAAAAACACCAAGGCCGATACTGATCAGCATTTGCATTCCCATACCAGAATATTTTAATGCTGCGTTATACTGCTTCTTTTTTGATTCCTGCGTTTTGCGCTTTTCCGGCTGAGTCAACTGTTTTTGTTCCTTTTATTGATTTACTATAAGATCCTGTACTCGCTTGGTTACCCATTTTACAAGTAACATTAAATACAGCACCAGATTGTACGATAAGTTTATTTGTTTTTACATCACCATTGATCTTCGCAGTTTCGCGAACGTTTAATGATTCAGCTACAGTAAGTGTCCCTTCAAAAGATCCCTCAATAACAGCATTGACACAACGTACCTCACCTTCAATACTTCCAGTAGGTCCAATGATTACCTTAGCGTTACAAGTCAATGAGCCTTTAATTGTTCCATCAACTCTGATATCGTTTTCAGCTTTGATAGCTCCCTCTACTACTGTACCATGTACTAACGTATTTAAGGAATGTGCTCCAGGCATATTTGTTGGCCTTACTGAGGAGTCCGTTCCTTTTTTCTTTGATCCAAACATTTTTTTGATTTTAAATTAATAAACCGATTCTGAAAAGAGATTGGTTTTAGCGATTGAGCCCATTCTCTCTTTTGAAGTTCTTTCAGAACTTTGATTTATAGTGTTTCCTCTGTGTGTTACAAATAAAGTTAGTCAATAATATGTACAAAAGCGAAGCTTTTACATATCTATTAAAAAAACTTCTATGTATTAGTGCCCTCAAAGATACGACTTTCTGACTTTTTTTATAAAAAACTTAGTAAAAGGCTGATTGCCAAAAGTATAGCCAATACTTCTTACAAGCTTAATTTCATAGGAAAACAGTCAAAATTTCACAAAAAAGCCCTCTTGGAATCGTGTCCAAGAGGGCTTTTTTAGTGTAAACTTTAACTATTCAGAATAGTTAAAACTTCTAAACACACGGAATTTCTAGAAATTCGGACAGTAAAGACCACGCTTCTCAGGTCCACAAATCTTGTGAATCAATGCAAATTCGAATGCACCGTTTGAGTTAGAAGCTGGACGTAAGCTAGATACGTTAACATCATAACTGAAACCGATTGAGAAATCGTTATAGTCAAAACGAGTATTAAGAATCAATGCATCTGTCGTTACACTCTTTTGGAAGTGATTTGAGATACGCATGAATGCTCCAAACTGTACTGCTTGGTAGCTACGACGTGAACCACTCAATAAGAATTTTAAGCTTGTTCCTGTATTCAACTCGAAAGAAGGTCCTTGAAACATGGTGATCACACCTGGTACCAAACCTACTCGACTTCCTACCATGAACTCACCACCTGCGTGGATCGTAAACTTACTATATAGAGGCTCTGCATCGTTTTCTGCGAAAGACTGGTTCGCTCTGTTTAAGTGGTGGTAAGCACCTCCTAAGAAGAAGCTATTGTCATCATCAAATACAGTAAACCAAAGTAAACCTGCTGAGATATCAGCAAAAAGGAAGTTTGGACGATTTAGGTTATCTTCTCCTGAAGCCATAGTTCCATCGAATCCACCATTGTTGTCATGTTGTAAACCCCATCTTAGATTGTTGAAGTTTACGCTACGTTGGTTCACACCAGCGTCAGCTCCCATAACCAGATAATGTGCTTTTTTACGGTAACCACCCATTTTCTTAGAGTAAGAAAGCGATAGCTTACCTTGTAGTGTAGCAAATTCAGATTCACCGGCTTTGTCACCAAAGAATGAACCTCCAATTCCGAAGTAGTCATTACGCCCTACTGGAATACGTTGGTCGTAACTTACAGAGTATGTGTTGTAAGCGCGCGATTTAAGTACGCTTGACCACTGGTTTCTGTAGTTTGCAACCAATCTCACGTTACAATTCATCACACCTGTCATTGCAGGGTTCAAGTTTAACGGAGACATGTAGAACTGGGAGAAATGGATATCCTGTGCGTTTATACTAATGGATCCCAGAACTGCAAATACAATGATTAATAAATGTTTAATTTTTTTCATATCAACTAATTTGAATTGAAACAGTGAAAGTAAGATTATGTATGCACGAGAATAACCTTGGATTATAAGAATGATAAAGATAATTAAAATTTAGAACCAATGAAAGCAGATGCCTCCTCGATTCTGCAAATAATTATACTTTTTAACAAGATACCCGACTGGCAATAAACGCTGCCTTTCTCCAAATATTTTGATAGTTTACCTAAAGGCCTGTTAAAAAAACAGTTAAATATTTAGAATAAAGATTACTCATGATGCCTAAGTCAGATCTTTTAAAATCATATTACAGCTAAAAATCTATAAAATATGGGGATTTTTCTCATTTTTTGCTCAATTATTATTCATTTTCGAGTCAAAATACTTGCTCAAGCATGCTAATACCGAACATATGTTTTACAATGTTTATATGAAACTAAAACTTTCATTTTGTCCAAAAACACATTGATCATTAAAGCTCACTTTTAACTCCCACTCCACAACTACTGAAGCTAACAACCATTATTTTAATGGTGACTTCATCGCATCAGTCATTGCGAACCTTCCAAGTACCACCATATTTTTCTATCAAAATATTATCGTAATCATCAGCTGCTTCAAAAAGTTGCTTCAACAAGTTACGCCCTGTATCATCGTTCAAGTAACGGTCATATATCATCAATGATAATACGACGTCATTTCCTTTTACACTAAAAGTCAGACTTTCTATTTCATGATTTTGCCGAAGCAAATATTCATATAACGGTTGGATGTTTTCAGTTGGAAGTGAGCACAGATATGCATCTCCAATTATTAAGCCAGACTTCTCATAATATGAAATATTTATGAACGCTGATCCTTGGTGAATTTCCCAGTTGTTAGGGCCTCTTCTAGCTAATGCAATCTGGTATCCATTCTCAATCAACAACTCCTCTACGGTATGCGCAATCCCCACCGACTTGTATTCAACTGCGAGTGCAGGAATATCAATTTTGTTTTTACAACTTGGACAGATATTCTTTTTGGGATTGTCATCAAAAACTAGTGCCGAACAAACATAGCAGCGACAGCCCGTCTTACCATTCCCAGTTTGATAGTCTGCGAAGACTTCTTTTAGAAATTTTGCTGGAAGCGAAAAACCTTCATTCAATCCATCTTTCAGAATAAAGGTATTTACCGCAACAATAGCTCCTGCCTCATTCACCATCGGACCTCCACTATTGATAGGATGCAACTCGGCATCATGCTCAATGTAATCTACATCATCTATGGAATAATTAGTTGTGATGACCTGCCCTTTTCTAGCCATGTATTTGAGTCCGAAAGGCTCACCAATAACTAAGATATAATCATTCGGAAGGAGTTCTTTTTCTGTTTCCAAAACAGTTTCGGGGAGGCTTGCCCCAAATGGTAAAGCCAAAAATGCTAAGTCATATTTAGGATCAGTAAACAATACTTTTACCAATTGTTTTTCAAAACGTGTTCCGTCTACGACCACCTCTTTATTATCACGCACCACGTGTTCGTTGGTTACAATCACTCCAAGCTCCGACGAATAAAAACCAGTCCCTGTGCAATACGGCGTCGCAATTTGAATAATGATATCTTTATATTGTTCGATGATCGCTTCCATTAATCCAATTTAGTCATTTCGAGTACTTCCATCATCTTAAGGTAGGACATGGCAAAAGCTGTGGCCGATTTAAATTCGAGCATACTTGTATTTGGCGCAAAGCCTTCGTATTTCGAACCATACAAATCAACTAATTTTTTTATCGCCTTTTTAATTCCTTTTACATCAAAGGCGCCGTCTTCCTTGGCCCGATAGGTTTGAAAACCTAAGTTATGAAAATAGCCTGGTTCCATGATCTGATAATAGAGTTGAAATAAATCTTTACATGGTTTCGGTACAGCATAATTAAACAAACAATAGCCAACAATATAACCGGGAACAGAACAAGCAACTTCGTCATAACCATTATCATCGTACCAATACATGTTCCCCAATTCCCCTTCTATAAAGTTGACGACTCTACTATAATTAACAGCAGTGGTAATTCCAAAAGTAGAAGTCGTTCGATACATTTCTTTGAAGTAATCTTCTTTAGGTCTTTCCAACAACTCCTCTAACTCTTTGAGCAAAATGGCATTTTTCTCAGGAGAGGGTTGACCAGCATTTGCAAAATACAAACGGTGAATACGCTCCAAGGCCTCCATCATAAATCCTTCTGGTTTTGTCAGAAAATCAAGTTTATAAACCAGATCGAGTAAGAGATAAGCAATACCACCTGGATATTGATTGGCATCTAATTTTTTTGAGTTGACCTCATCCGCAACTTTCTTGATGGCACGCGAGATGAATTTATATTTTGCTTCTTTCTCTGGGAGTGGAATCGGTTTTAGATGACTGGTGTCAATTGCGTCAAGCGAACGAAATTCATCCAACAACAAATCATCTTGCTTATCGGCATTGGTTGCCAATTCTTTTAATGCGTAATACAATTTATAGGGAGAGCCATCAACACTGTGGGTATCAAAAATAATGGCGAGGTGATCATCTGAGTCTAAGCAAAATCGGCTGTATTTCAATCCATAATTTTGCTCCAGCAAACGACGCATAAAATCAACTTTTAGGTTTTTATTGGTCTTTACAATTTTTGCTTTTGCAATGACTTTTTTGTTGGTCGCCGTGCCTTTAATTTTTCTGGAGCCCTGCATGAACTCAAATTGGAGTACTCCTTTCTCAATCTCAAACTTTACGTTATCTTCTTTTTCATCTCTCAAATAGTTAAAGAAGGTTTGGTAGGAATCCAAATAGTTTTCTTGTTCGAACTGTTCAATTGCCTTATCCCAGGCATCATACTGCACATCCTCCTTGTATGCGTCACTATAACGCCCAAAGCTGATATCAGGTTGATCCTTATTAGAGGAATTTCGGCCAAATAGTCGGTTAAGAAAGCTCATTGCTGGGGTAAGATAGTTAGTTTGACTGAATTATTTTACTCTAAGAGAAGGTGCGCTCAATTAATTCAGCACAGTTTTGATTAAATAGTTTAAGGTAAGTCAGGGCCCTCAATTCTAAATTTAATACTTTTGATCTAAACTTAGTAATGTTTATGACAGAATTTCGTACACAATTATCAAAGATTAGCTTCCCATTTCAGATTGGATACCAACACCGTATTTTGTGTATGGGCTCTTGTTTTGCAGAGAACATGGGACAGCGAATGAGCAATTATAGATTTGATGCTTTGCTCAATCCATTTGGTATCTTGTACAATCCAATTTCAATTAGTGATGGAATGAATCTGCTTCTTAGTCATCAGGAATTTACTACTGAAGATTTATTTCAACATCAAGGCCTCTGGCATAGCTTCCAACATCATGGTCGATTTTCTGGACCAGACAAAAGTCTTGTACTTAATAATATAAACAAAGCATTAGCTACAGCTCGCACCACTTTACAAAACACGGATCGGCTTATTCTAACCTTAGGTACTGCCGCTACTTTTCAATACAAGGCGAGCAATAAAGTTGTTGCCAATTGCCATAAACTTCCAGGTGACCAATTTACCAAACAGCGTTTGTCTGTTGATGCATGTGTTTTGGCTTTAAGCCAAACGCTAAAGCAAATTCAAACCTTGCGACCTGACTTAAAAGTGCTGTTAAGTGTTAGCCCCATCCGACATCTTCGTGATGGTTTAATTGATAATCAACGTAGCAAAGCGACTTTGTTATTAGCTGCTGCTGAATTAGAAAAGACATTTTCATTTGTTCATTATTTTCCTGCTTATGAAATCATGATGGATGATTTGCGCGACTATCGTTTTTACGAAAGTGATTATGCTCATCCTTCTAAGCAAGCGGTTGATTACATCTGGGATTATTTTCAGGATGCATTTTTCACAGAAGAGACTAAGGATCTTTTGGTGGAGGTTGGGAAGGTGTTGCGGGCTGCGGAACATCGACCTTTTCATGTGGCGTCTGTGGAGCATCAGGCTTTTTTGCGGAAGCAGTTGGAGGTGATTGAGGACTTGGAAGGGCGATATTCTTTTTTAGATTTTGAGCGGGAGCGGACCATTTTTATGGGGCAGATGGGGTGATGTTTGGTATGCGAATTTGGTTTTCAATCTGCCTTTGTCCGCAGGCGCTGAGTCGTCAAGCATTGTTCACTTCACTCTTTGGAACATTCACATTCACATTCACATTCACATTCACATTCACATTCCTTACGTAAGAAAGCCATTCCCATTTTTTGTTTTTCAACGCAGAGACGCGGAGACGCTGAGGTTCCCGCTATCGTAGTGGTTCGCGAGCGAGGGCGCTGAGATTTATTTGTTACTTCGTAAAAATATATTGGCAGAGACGAGGAGTCTTAAAATATTGTTCACTTACTCGTCGGAGTATTCCCATTCCCATTCCCATTCCCATTCCCATTCCCATTCCCATTCCCATTCGAACACGTTAAAAGGCCATTCTAATTCTAATTCTAATTCTAATTCAACCTCCCTACGCCAACTTTTCAACCGTGGTATCCTGCCGCAATTGTAAATCATCTCCAACATTCAGCAAATTCAATCCGGGGGTTTTCCCGATTTCAAGGCTACCTAGTGTGGCTTCATACCCAAGTGCTTCTGCTCCATTTAGAGTTGCCCATTTTAGTAAGGTTTCAAAAGGGACGTAGGATTGATAACGAGCTATTGTTTTCATTTCATCTAAAACGGAGAGTTGCCAATTGGAGGTAAGAGAATCGGTTCCGATAGTCATGCGCGCGTTGGCATCGATGAAGTGCTGATAGTTTGGAAGTCGATTTTCGATATAGAGATTAGCGTTGGCACAGGTTGCCCAATAGACTTTGTCAGACCATTGTTGGGCCGCTGCAATGTCTGCGGGTTGCGTCATCGTATTGTGGACGAAGAGGGTGCGACTTTGCGGATTCATATTTTCGAGTGCGTAATGAATTGCTGTTTTTCCAGAAGCATTGAAGTCTGCTAAGTCAATATTAAACCCTTTGTAGAAATCTATAAAAGCGCCTTCTTTTGTAAGGAACAATTGATTCTCATCAGGCGTCTCTTGATTATGTATACTGACGGTCACATCATCCGTATTCACTTCATTAATTCGCTGAAAGAGTTGTTTAGAAACAGTATAAGGGGCATGTGGTACGCAGCTTTTTTTATTGCCATTACCACTCACTTGTGCATCATACACTGCTTTGTATTTGGTGAACTCCCCTTCTGTCATGCCTGCCTGTAGAAAGTCAAACATTTCTACGAAAGTGTAATAATTAATTTTACTTTTCACTTTTTGTGCAGCAGTGTCTACCTTGTTGGAAATATCACCTACTGCGACAATGCCTTCACGATACATCTCCTCATCTGCTGCAGCTATCGCTGCCTGAATTTCTTCTTCTGGTGATTCACGAAAAGCTACGACATTAGAAATGAATGGAATTAGAGAAGTTCCTGTCGCCACCTTTCCTTTCATGTGCGACAACTCCAAATGACAATGTGTATTCACAAATCCGGGAACGATAATCCCATCATGTTTTTCGAGAGTAACTTCATCGTGATTCCTTCGCTGATCTATTGCGACTATTTTTCCTGAATCATCGATAATGATAACCCCGTCTTTTATCGGTGCTTGATGGATTGGAAAGATGTGGTTGGCTGTTATTTTTCTCATTCGTTTGTTGTTTTTATTGAGACCGCTTCGCTGAGAAAGAGACCGCTACGCTGAAAGATCGCTATGCTGAGAGATCGTCAAGCTTCGCTTTGACTGTGAGATCACTTCGCTGAGAGACTGCCTTCTAATGTAAATGCGCGATAGAATTCGCGATCGAGTGAAGTCCCTCAGCAAAGCGATCTCTCAGTGGCAGCGAAACTGCCACGGTCTCACAGCAAGTACTGCCATTGGCAGACGCAGCGATCTGACAGTCTGCCAGCAGGCAACGGTCTCACTTAAAGCTCCAGAATAATCATCCCATTCTTAACACGCGGTTCAAACCAAGTTGATTTTGGTGGCATTGTCTTACCGTTATCAGCGACCTTCATGAGGTCTTTAAGGTCAACGGGGTATAAACAAAAGCCAATTCGGTATCTGCTTTTGATAACTTGTGAGCGTACTGCGTCAACTCCTTTAGGACCTTCAACATATGAAATTCTTGTGTCGGTTCTCACGTCAGTGATTCCTAGGATATCGCGTAATACTTTTTCATCGAGCATGTTTGCATCGAGTAGAACTTTCTTTTTTTGGTATTCTTTGAGCACTGATTTTTTCCAAGTGAGCTTGTACCATTCACGATTTATAAAAAGCGTAATTTCATGTTTATTTTCTGGTTTAGCTGGCTCATCCAATATTTCAATATCGAAAATCTGCCCCATCTTTACCATGAACATAGTTGGAGTACAATCTTCAAGACCTTCTACTACTCGATTGTAATCGTGGACTTCCAGTTCGCTGACTGGGAAATAGACCGCCAATAACTGATCGTATTTTTTATCCCCTTTCTTCTTCATCCGTTCGTATAAAAGTGCGCTCGTAGAAGTTCGGTGATGACCGTCTGCGATGTACGATTTAGGAACTTCTTTTTTAAATAAATTTTGAATTTCCCGAATGGCAGCCCCATCGGCAATCTCCCAAACTTTATGGGTTTGTTTTTCTCCGGGGATCTCACAACTATAGTAAGGTTTATTTTTCTTAATGTAGCTGTTGATAATTTTATTGATTGATTTAACACCGGGGTAGGTTAGCAAGACAGGTTTGACCATTGCATTTCTGCTAATCAAGAGGTTGAGTTGTTGCTGTTCTTTGGAAGTCAGCGTGTTCTCGTGTTTCTTGATTTTATCGTCTTTATAATCTCGAATATCTGTGGCTGTGACTAAACCAGTGAAGGTTCTTTCTTTGGTTATAATCTGGTAGATATATAAACCTTCTTGTGGTGTTTTATGAAAAAAACCACTTTTTCGATAACCGGAGTATTCAACTTTTACGGTGTTGAAAAAAGTGTCTGTAGAAGCTACATAATCGAAGTTAGGATATACAGCTTGAAAAGGATTTATTCGCATAAATTATTTGATCATTTTCAGAAAGGTGCCTACAAACCAGTTGGAGTCTGCCTTTGTTAGTTTTTCTAATGCTGAATCGGCTTTACAGGAAAACATTTTAATGTCACGAACTACATTACAAAATTCACTTGAGTGTTGACAAAGACCTTCTACTTCTGTAATTTCATCAAGTACCTTTAATAAAGGTTCTAGCTCTTTTTTCTTTCGTTGAGCAATGATTGACTTCATTACTTCCCACAT
Source organism: uncultured Saprospiraceae bacterium (assembly GCA_937959375.1). Taxonomy (GTDB): domain Bacteria; phylum Bacteroidota; class Bacteroidia; order Chitinophagales; family Saprospiraceae; genus CALGLS01. The sequence continues at coordinate 538 of CALGLS010000136.1, read as the reverse complement.
ATCTTTTTCAGCAATAAAAAATTCTTTGCGTTCTCCTGGCTTGAGTTCTTTATAAATCAGTCCCCAATCAATTAAGGCACGAATATTCATATTCGCATTACCTCTGGAAATTTTCAGATCTTCCATGATCGCTTCTGCGGAAAGTGACCCTGGCGTAATCAATAAAAGGGCATGTACTTGCGCCATTGTTCTGTTGACTCCCCAGTTAGATCCTAAGGTACCCCAAGCCTGAACGAATTTTTCTTTACCCTCTTTTACATCCATGATAATTACAAATTTTGAAGCATTCTATTTTTGATCGAGTGTAGTTTCACTTTAAAATTTAATCGTTCTCTGACAAATCCCTTGGCCAATGTTAAAATGAAAGCAAAAGAAACCGAAGGAAACATTGATTTTATTTTATCATTGGGTTCTACCACAAAATTTGTCAAAGAACCAATTTAATAACTTGAAGTTGTTTTAGAACTTTCAATAGTTTGTGAAAATACACATATCAAAAAAGAAATCAAAATTTGAGCCCTTTTGTTCACCACAAGGG
>CALGLS010000135.1 GCA_937959375.1 uncultured Saprospiraceae bacterium | reverse complement strand
TTTGAAGCAGTTGGAAGTGTTGACCCTTTCGGGAAATGACTTAGAAGAATTGCCATTTGAGATTGCTTATCTCCAACGATTGCAGCAAATAGATTTGAGTGAAAATGCTTTTCATAAATTCCCTAGAGCTTTGATGGGACTCCGAAATGTAGAACGAATTGATTTGCAGCGCAACAAAATTAAGATCTTACCCAAGACAATAGTCAAGCTTAAAAAACTTAAGCGGTTAGACATGAGCCGCAATAAATTGACGAAACTTCCTGAGTCAATTAACACCATGAAAGATATCGAGTCACTCAACTTTGAACGCAACAATATCAAAGAATTTCCGGAAGGAATGGAAGGGCTCAGTCAGATAAAAAAAATATTCTTAAGTAGAAATAAGTTGGAATCCTTGCCAGAAAGTATTGGAGCTTGTGAAACGCTTCTGATACTTGATGTTGAAAATAATAAGTTGACACATCTTCCAGATTCGATAGGTCGATGTACTGCGTTGATTAAGTTAGCTGCGTCTAAAAATGAATTGAAAAGTTTGCCCGAATCTATTTCGGGATTGCACTTGCTCCAAGAATTGGATGCGAGTATAAATGAACTCAGTTCTGTTCCCGATGGTGTTGATGGTTTGCAGTTTTTAAGAGAACTGAATCTATCGAAAAATAAAATTAGTGTTTTACCAGAAGGTATTTCAGCACTCAAGGAGTTGCGAACACTTAACCTGCAAGATAATGAATTGCAAGACTTGCCAAGTGGGATGCATCAATTGAAAAAACTTCGTGAAATCAATCTGAATAAAAATCCAATGGATGTTTTGCCAGAGGTGATGCTCCAGTTACCTTGGTTAAAGAAAATTAAACTACCTGCCGGTTTAAAAGAGCATCGGAAACTTTCTAAGTTTTTCAAAAAATGTATACAAGCTGCTTTGCCAGAAGCATATTATGGACCGTTTTATCAGGTGTTGATGGAGCGATCACAGGTTGTTGGAGCAGATGGAGATGCGATGTTGCTGTACGCGATGCGTTTTCCAGATTTGTTGATTCGAGAATGGGGGAGAGCTCATTTTTTTGAAAAATACAAGAAAGCTGCGACTGAAAAACCTTTACAAAATGGCTCAGAAATAGTATTGTTGGGAAGAACGAGTTTTAGTAAGTCAGACTTGAAAGAGCACCTCCAGAACAGAGGGATTTCCTACGCTAAAAAAGTGTCTCCTAAGACCACACATATCGTTTTAGGAACGATTCCTTTTGTTGAAAAATCATTTTTGGAACTACCTCTTGTCTTCTTGAAGGAAGAGGAATTGAGCGCCTTTTTGAAAAAATGAGGGGTTGTTTTAATGTAGCTGATTGGGGTGAACCTATCTAGCTGTGCTGCTAAGTAGAAACGGAAGATCGAAGACCGAAGTTTCCTACAATCGTGTATCATAGCTTACCGAATAATTATTACCGTAACTATTCAGAACTCAAACTAATTTGAACCACAAAAGTTCAATAACGTAAACACGTTATTTCTTTTGTGCTCTTTTGTTACTTTTGTGGTTCAAAAATCATTTTTGTGATTCAAAATATGATAGTGTGCTTTACAGCTAAAACACTCAATGGTATTGCAAGCTGAATAGTTACTTATTTTCTAAATAAAAAAATCCCGAGCTTCGATCTCTCAATCAAAACTCGGGATTAATGCGGGTAAACACGTTAAAGGAAACTTTCGTCTCCCGTCTCCCGACTTCGGTCTATTATCTACACATCCACATTAGCATACTTAGCATTCGCCTCAATAAATGCACGACGAGGCGGAACCTCATCACCCATCAACATGGAGAATACACGGTCAGCTTCAGCAGCATCGTTGATGTTTACTTGACGCATCATACGTTCGTCTGGATCCATTGTAGTTTCCCACAACTGACTCGCATTCATTTCTCCAAGACCCTTGTAACGTTGTATTTTTACAGAAGTATCGTTCTCATCTTTTTGATAACTTTTCACTGCATCTTGACGCTCCTCTTCGTTCCAGCAATATCTAAATTGCTTTCCTTTCTTTACCATGTAAAGTGGTGGAGCAGCGATATAAATGTGGCCCATCTCAATCAGCGGCTTCATGTAGCGGAAGAAGAATGTAAGAATCAAAGTAACAATGTGACTACCATCGACATCGGCATCACACATGATGACTATCTTGTGGTAACGTAATTTTTCAACATTCAGCACACGCTCATCTTCCTTCTCTTCGATGCTTACGCCAAGTGCTGTAAACATATTCTTGATTTCTTCGTTTTCGTAAATCTTATGTTCCATGGCTTTCTCCACGTTCAAGATTTTACCACGAAGTGGAAGGATCGCTTGGAACTGACGATCACGACCTTGTTTAGCCGTTCCACCTGCCGAGTCTCCCTCAACCAAAAATATTTCGCTTTCTGCTGGATCTTTAGAACTACAGTCAGACAACTTACCAGGTAAGCCACTTCCCGTCAATACGTTCTTTCTCTGTACCATTTCACGTGCTTTTCGAGCAGCATGTCGAGCGGTAGCAGCGATGATTACTTTTTCAATAATCTTCTTTGCTTTCTTTGGGTTTTCCTCAAGGTAAAACTTAAGGGCTTCACCAAGGCAACGTGAAACGATACCAGTAACTTCTGAGTTACCAAGCTCGCCTTTTGTCTGTCCTTTAAATTGCGGTTCAGGTACTTTTACAGAAACGACTGCCGTCAATCCTTCTCTAAAATCTTCACCAGAAATTTTAAATTTCAATTTATTGAACAAACCGTTTGCCTGAGCATATTTGTCAAACTCTCTGTTAACAGCTCTACGGAAACCAGCAACGTGCGTACCACCTTCGCGGGTGTTAATGTTGTTCACGTAACTAGAAATATTTTCAGAGTAAGAAGTATTGTATTGCATCGCAACTTCTACCTCCACATTATCTTCTTTACCAACTACATAGATTGGCTCGTCGATAAGTTTTGTTTTATTTTCATCGATGTAAAGAACGAATTCTTTCAAACCACCTTCTGAGTAGAAATCTTCTCTTCTCGCTACGCCATTCTCATCAAGGTCACGTTCGTCAACTAATGAAAGTTTCAAGCCTTTGTTTAGGAAAGATAACTCACGGATACGAGCAGCAAGGACGTCAAATTTGTAATCACCACCTTCTACAAAGATCTCTGGATCAGGGTGGAATGTAATGGTTGTTCCATTTTTGGTCGTATCGCCAACTACTTCAACTTTAGAAGTTGGCTTACCTTGGCAGTAAGTTTGTGTGAAAATTTTGCCTTCTCTGTGAACTTCAGCTTTTAGGTAGTCTGATAATGCGTTTACACAAGAAACCCCCACACCGTGAAGACCACCAGAAACTTTATAAGTGTCTTTATCAAATTTACCACCTGCGTGCAAAACCGTCATAACGACCTCTAGTGCCGACTTCTGTAGTTTTTGATGCATACCAGTCGGAATACCTCTACCATCGTCTGTAACACTGATAGAGTTGTCTTTATGGACAACCGTTTCAATGCTAGTTGCGTGGCCTGCAAGATGTTCGTCAATGGAGTTATCAATAACCTCCCAAACTAGGTGGTGAAGTCCTTTTGTGTCGGTTGTACCGATGTACATACCAGGTCTTTTTCGGACTGCTTCTAAGCCTTCGAGTGCGGTAATATTATCCGCACCATAATTCCCTTTTTTCTTTTCTAAATCGCTCATTTTTTTGCTTAATTTTAGGTTAGTGTTGGGACCCAATTTATATTGAAATAATTGAGTCTGAACACTCGTACAAAAATACAAAATTTTACCCGTTTTTTATAGTATTTTTGTGCTGAAGAATGCCTTTAAAAGTGAAAAGTTTTCCACATTCTAATAGTTTTCTATCTTTTTCATGTTTCTAACGAAAAAATATTGAAAATGTTGGCCTATTTTGTTGAAAATCAATAAGTTTTGAAGGGGATTAAGACCGGAGACGGAAGTCCGAAGACCGAAGTTTTCTACGATCGTAGGTCGGCGTAAGGGGGGAGCTTCCGTCTTCGGACTTCGGACATCTGTTTTTCTCACTTTTTCACATACAAAACAGCGTAAATCTTACATGGAAATTACAGTAAAATCACCTCAAGAAATGACGCAAGTAGCTGAGTCGCTGCTCGAATATGCAGGTGAACGAAAGAAATTCTTTCTTTATGGCGAGATTGGTGCAGGTAAAACGACCTTCACCAAAGCACTTTGCGCCCTTCTGGGAGTTGAAGATAACGTGACCAGCCCAACCTACTCTTTGATCAACGAATATGAGTACAACAGCAGCAAAACAGGTGATTTAGCCCTAATCTATCATCTCGATTTGTATCGATTGGAGCACTTACAGGAGGCTATGGATATCGGAATTGAAGATATTTTATACGATAATCACCTTTGTTTGATAGAATGGCCAGAGCTAATTGAAACATTAGCACCCCATAATGTCGTTAAAATTAATATCGAAATACTTGATAATTCAAGTCGAAAAGTTATATTTTTGTAGGAACTCGAATCTATTACTGGATGAGTTCTAAAAATGCCATTTCATAGCAGCAATCATCAATAATGGCAAGAAACGATAACTAAGACGAGGTCCAAATGGCTTTTCCTTTCTAACCGTTTCTACTAAAACCAGCTGCGAAGTCAACAATAAGCATGAGTGAAAAGCAGAAGCGTATTCCCATACCGAAAGTATTTACAGAAGGAATTTACAAGACACAATCGGAGATGCTGCAATTGCAGCGAAAATCGAATGCCTTGTTTATTGGTATTCCCAAAGAGTCAACTCTACAAGAACATCGAGTAGCGCTTGTCCCTTCTGCCGTTGCTAGTTTGGTTGGTCATGGTCACCGAGTTGTTTTGGAAACAGGCGCTGGTGATAAGGCAAACTATTCGGACCACGATTACTCTGAAGCTGGTGCTGATATTGCTTACAGTCCTGAACAAGTTTTTAAATCAGATATTCTCATAAAAGTTGCTCCTCCCACGCTCAAAGAAATTGATTTGATGCGTCCCAATCAGGTGCTTTTTTCGCCCCTTCATTTACCAATAATTACCGACGATTTTATTTATCGCTTGAAGCAAAAACGAGTGATTGCACTTGCGATGGAATACATCAAGGATGAAGTTGATTCATTTCCTGCAGTTCGTATCATGAGCGAGATGGCTGGCTTGAGTGCAGTACTAACTGCGGCAGAATTACTCACCAATACCAATGGTGGTAAAGGTGTTTTGCTGGGAGGTATCTCCGGTGTTCCTTCTGCTAAAATTGTGATTCTTGGTGCTGGAGTAGTTGCAGAATTTGCTTGTAGATCGGCGCTAGGATTAGGAGCAGATATTCGTGTTTTTGATAACAATATTTATAAACTGATGCGCCTGCAAAGTATGGTGGGACGCCAACTGAATACTTCTTCCTTAAATCCATATCAGTTAGAAAAAGAAGTTATTTCTGCTGACGTTGTGATCGGTGCAATGCATTCGAAAACAGGTCGTGCTCCTATTGTTGTAAGTGAAGATATTGTTTCGAAAATGAAATCAGGCTCTGTAATTATTGATGTGAGTATTGACCAAGGTGGTTGTTTTGCAACTTCTGAAGTGACCTCACATGATCGACCAACATTTACGAAGCACGATGTTATTCATTATTGTGTTCCGAACATTGCATCGCGCGTTGCTCGTACAGCTTCCATTGCAGTGAGCAATATTATTATTCCTATTTTGCTTAAAGCAGGTAGCTCTGGTAGTATTGAAAATTTGATTGCTCATGACCACGGAGTGCGTCACGGAGTATACACCTATAAAGGTTGTTTGACCAACGAATACTTGGGCGAACGTTTTCAAATTAAGTCGACGGATTTGAATTTGTTGTTGACTTCTAGTTTGTAAAAGCGTATCAAATTTTTTACCTCAAGTCTATTTCTAAATGGACGAAATTCGACTCTATAAATCTCCTTGGAAAGCAATCACCCTAATGTTGCTTTGTCTTCCTTTTGTTGTGATTGGAATTTTTATAATTTCACGTGAGCCTTTTTGGTCTACTAACTATATGATGGGATGGGTCTCTACCCTTTTCTTTGGTCTGGGAATCCTGATTGGTATCGTACAACTTTTAGACAAGAAGCCACAAATTGTTATCAATGAGAGCGGTCTTTGGGATAGATCAACTAAGCGAAGAGTAATTCCTTGGGATCAAATCGAAGGGGCTTATTTAATTAGCCTTAATGGCCAAAAGTTTATTTCATTGGAGCTTGATGAGTCTTTTGAAGTAAAGGTAAAACAGTATAAATGGGCAACTTGGCTAAATAAGGCAATTGGAGCTCAGAAAGTGAATTTGCATTTAGGCCAACTAAAAATTGATGAAAAGTTATTGACTGAATTTATAGCTACAATGGCAATATCTGATTCTGCCCAGAGAAAAGAATTACTAAATGATTTGCCAAATGGTCATTTTGCTAAAATAGTTCCTATCAATTCGAAGTAATTTCCCACATCCTTTTCCTCCATTTCTCCACTCAATATTACAAGTTTTCACTATATTACATCAGGAATCAAATAAAACAGTTAGATATGTCTAAGAAATTTGAAGTACTGAAGTACGATGAAGTCATTCGTAGAGAAGATGAGAAGCTGCTAGAACGTCGTGAAAAAATGACAGGCAAAAAATCTGATTTGGAAGAATTACGAAAAACGAAATTCGGTATAGCCCTTTCCGGCGGCGGTATCCGTTCTGCTACCATCAACCTTGGTTTCCTCAAGACACTCAATAAATTTGGTATACTTAGAAAAGCAGATTACTTATCTACCGTTTCAGGTGGTGGATATACCGGTGCCTACATTCAAGCAACTTTGAAAAATGAAAAAAATTACAATGCACTGTTTGCTAAAAAACATATCGAATACATGCGCTCTCGAGGTGCGTATATGATTCCAGGACAAGGATGGTGGAAGAGCTGGAGTACATTGGTTTTGACCGTTGGTTTTTTGGTGAGTTTGGTGATGAGTTGGATTGCTCCAGTTATTGTTTTCCTAACGGTTTATGTTTTGTATGTAGCTATAGGAAAATTGATAAACCTGAATAGACTAGATGCCTTTCAGAGTTCCTTAGACGCATTAGGTTTACTGGAATATGGCTTGTATATTTTCGGCGCCATCTTCGTTTTGCACCTGATCTCTAATTTGATTTTGCGTTACAATGTTGGTGTTTCCAGAAAGTTTAATAATATAGAAACCATACTTGCTGGGTTTGGATTACTCTGGCTCCTAGTTTATGTAGTAACGAGTATAAGGTCGGTTAGTAAACACAATTACAGTAGCATCTGGTATTACTTTATTTTTATAGGAATGCTCATCCTCGTTGGCTTTTATGCCAATCCCAATTCATTAAGTTTTCATCGATTTTATAGAAATCAATTAGCGGATGCATTTCTAAATTTAGCAGGTAAATTTAAAAATGTCAAAATAAAAAACCTATTCCGAACGGAGAGTACAGATCCCGGAGATTACCTTGCTCCTTATCCATTGATTAATACCTGTTTGAATCTGCAATCGACCTCCGATCCGAAATTTAAAGGAGCAAAAGCATCGGATTATTATTTGCTTTCGCCGCTGTACTGTGGCGCAAAATTAACAGGTTATGTTTCAACCGAAAGAGCACCTGATTATCGCGATTTGACTTTACCTGCTTCCACTACTATTTCAGCAGCGGCAGTCAATCCAGGAATGGGGAATTACTCTAATAAATTACTGAGTGTCTTTATGACCTTGTTTAATGCACGACTCGGTTTTTGGATTTTTAATCCAACAAAAATTAATAAATCAAATATCGTTTGGTGGCCCACGTACTTCTTTTATGAGTTGTTCTCAAAAATAGGTACCAACAACCGAATGCTCAATATCTCTGATGGAGGGCACATTGAAAATCTTGGCGTATATGAATTGTTACGTCGTAAATGTCGACTCATTATTTCAGTAGATGCAGGAGCTGATCCAAACTATACTTTTGAAGATTTAGAAAACCTAGCAATTCGTGCGCGTAATGAGTTGGGATTAGAAATTAGTTTCCCAAAAGGGTCAAGTCCAGAAGATATTATTCGACCAAAACCATCGCACGGATATTCTGAAAAACGTTTTGCAGTCGGAGGTGTATACCAACTGTGGGAAGAGGTGGTGCCAGAAGATGAAGAAGGTAAGCCAATCCTTGGAAAAGATGGAAGAGCTCTAGAGGTTTTGGTGAACTATAAAAGTATAAAAGATGTATTAGCGATTTTGAATAAAGAAGAACGTTTGCAATTTCGCTATGCATTAGATACCCTTGATTTGTCAAATTATATTGGCAATGTGTTGGAACAAATAAAAGACCCAAAAGCATTGGAAGCGATCTACCAACAGTTTGAGCTAAACCAAAATCTTCAAAATGTTTTTAAAGAGTTGATTCGTGTTTTTAACCAAATCAAATCAAGTTTAGAATTTAAATTGGAACACAAGCTAGATGATCGAAATGAGGAGCAACGCGTATTGCGAAAGGTCATTGAAGTGATTGACGAAAAAGCTAAAAACTTTTTGAAAGTCAGCACCTTTGTATACGTCAAATCTTCTGTCTTAGCTCCTGAGCGAAAACTAGAATTAAGAGACAGAGACAGTCTCGATTATCAAACGTATAAATACAAAGTGTACCATCCTGCTTTTCCACATGAGCCTACATCCGATCAATTTTTTGATGAAGTACAATGGGAATCTTATTATCGTTTAGGACAGTTTGTTGGCGCCGATGTACTCGGAACAGATGAATTGATGAACTATTTTAGAGATAAAAAAGCAGCACCAGATTTTAGTTTACAGGATTTGATTCGACACTTTGATGATGGTGCTGATTTATTCAATTTGAAACCTGAAGAACCAGTAAAAGAGTCAGCTAGCCAATCTCCTGAGAAAGTTATGATGGGGCCTCCAATGGCTCAAGCTAAGGTGGAGGAAGCTGTGTTAGAAGAGTATGATGAAGCAGCGGATGTATCTGAAGCATCTTCATCTTCAGGGCCAACTGATCCAGAGTATGATAAGATGCTACGTGAAGGAGGTAAAATAGTAGTGGGAGGTGAGGATAATTATACGATGTAAGAAATACGAATAAAGGTTTTAAAGAATTTATAAAACCAATTTAATTCAAGTACTTAGTGCTGTCTTGATCCCAAATTCCCAGCATTGAGGCATCCTACGACTGGCGTAAAAGCCTGTTCGTCGAAAATTGCTTTGTGAATTTGACCCTTACAGAATTAAAGTAGATTTTTGGTAGACGGCACTACGCTGGTACTTCGCCGAACCATCCAGGCTGGTATATGCTAAAAAATGAAAAACTCGATTAGCTATTGACGTTCATATTTGAGGAAAGCAGGTAGAGTGTTATTAAACTCGTTCGCTTTTCCAGTCCAAATAACAGCACACTAGAACAACTTCTTAAAACTAAAAAACCAAAACCATGAAAAGATTACTACTCTTCACATTTATCTTTCTTTTAAATCTCAACTTAGGATTTACACAGTCTACTATTTTAAATAACTCTCCTGAAGCTCTTAGTGAACGAATATCTGATACTTGGGTAAACCCCACTAATGCTGTATTCACTGGTTCATTGACTGAGGTGTTAGATGCTGCTTTTGATAGCATCACCAATATGTCGACCCTTACAGGATTCAATGCAGCAATGATTTTGGAAGATGGTACGGTATGGAAGCGTGCTGAGGGGATGGCTGCAGAAGAGCCATTGGTAGTTTCACTTTCCACAGATCATCTTATGGGAATGGGGAGTATTAGCAAGACTTTTGTGTCTGCCACTATATTGTTATTGATGGAAGATGGTTTGTTGACTTTAGATGACACCATAGGCCAGTATATCACTGGGTATGAAAACGTTCCTAATAATGTAACGATTCGACAATTGCTCAGTCATCGAAGTGGTATCAATGATTACCTCAATGAAAATCCTGCAACAGTACTTGAATGGGTGAACAATCCGGATAGTATTTGGGTAGAAGATAGCTTACTTAATAATTATGTTTTAGAAACCAATTTTCCACCTGGTCAAAACTGGTCTTATTCGAATACCAATTATTTATTGGCCGGAAAAATTATTGAAAACATAACGGGACAAGTTTGGTATGATGTTGTTCGCGATCGAATAATTAATCCTTTAAATTTGACTTCAACATTTACATATCCTTGGGAGTCACCAGAGCCACAGCCGTTCTCGCATGCATGGCTAGAGTGGGATGCACTTCCAGGTGTTGATGATTTACAAGGTACAGGTATCTCGATGGATGGTTTTTTCAGTATGGCGAGTAGTGCTGGTTGCTTGATCAGTACACCAGAAGATTTGGTTCTTTTTAGTAATGCATTATATGGAGGTGATCTTTTGCAGCCCGCTTCTTTGGAAGAATTGCAAACAGACTATAGTCAAAACCCATTATTTGGAATTGAATATGGACTAGGGGCGCTTTCTTTTATTAATCTTCCGGGGAACCCAGAGAACTGGGGACATACTGGTAATTTGATATACAAATCTGTTGCGCTATATTTCCCAGAAAAGGGTGTTTCCATTGCGGTGCAACAAAATGACAATAGAATCAATTCGCCAGGGCTACCTGCAGTAGTTGATTTCTTTGATGTTTTTCTAGTGCTATTAGATGCTTGCGAAAGTTATGTTCCCACTACATCGACTTCCGATCTTATTGCTGAGCATCAAGTTAACTTATTCCCAAATCCAGTTGATGATATGTTGACGATAAAATACACTGCAAATGCAAGTCAGCATTTTCCTCTTATAGCTAAGCTTACTGATATAAATGGTCGAAGTATTCGTACGTTTAGCTTAGCGCAAAAAACGACAAGCTTGAATTTGAAAGAATTAGGAACTGGTGTCTACTTTCTACATTTGGGGGACGAGGTGAAGCGAGTGATGGTGCGTTAAAGTTAAAATCAAAATCAAAGTTAGAGTTACAATCAAAGTGAATTCTAACTCTAGCTTTGGTTTTAACTTTCAATCTAATTCCCCTTCCTAAACCCTCGTTTCTTATTCATCATCTCCACCGCCTTTTCGATGCCATGGGGAGAAAGGGGAAACATGGGAATAACATTTCGTAAAATATCAATGGTATAAGATCCTGTCCAGAATCGCTCGTCTAGTGGATTTAACCAAACGGATCTAGGGAAGTGTTTTTCTAATTGCTTCCAATTTTGTATACTCTCCTGACTCAATTCGTAAGGTGCCATATCAGCATCACCAATGATAAAGAGACTATAGTTTTTATGATGCTTTAGAATCTTGTCTAGACTTTCAAATTTACTTCGTTTTAAGTCAGAGTAAGCACCACCATAAATAGTATTGTGGTAGTAATAGGTTTTAAGGTCATGCGCAAATCGTCGTTTCATTTTTGAAAACAAATGCGTTACATTTTTGATGAAAGGTGTCATGGACCAACCTCCATTGTCGATCAATAAAATGACTTGTACCTTTTTGGTTAGTTTATCTTTTTGGACTGGAAGAAACAAACCACCTTCTCTAACACCTTCTTTTATCGTTTGAGGAAT
>CALGLS010000134.1 GCA_937959375.1 uncultured Saprospiraceae bacterium | reverse complement strand
TTTTGCAAAAACACTTCTGCAGGTTTCGTTGTATCGCTTATCGCAAAACAATTATCCAAAATGGTCGTCTTCAAAGATTTGAGTTTTTCAAACTCATCATAATCGTAGCGCTTACCTGTTGGAATCATATGCTCATCTACTCCGACCATTTGTGAAGGTGGCATTTGCAATAGCTGATTGTCAATATCCTGATCTAATTGAAAATAGGGATGCCAACCCAAACCAACAGGAATTCCTTGTGCTCCCTTATTTTGAAAACGCATTTTCACTTCAAAACTATTAGGCTCTTTCATTGTGTACGTCACCTCAAATAAAAACGGAAAGGGATAGCCTTCCACATGAGCATCGTATTCGTAGGCACAGGAAATCATGGCGTGATCTTTCGTCAATTCTGTTTTCGTGACTTCCATTTTCTGATGCATCAGAAAACCATGCAAGGCATTTTGAGTAATCGAATCATTTAAAAAGAAACGGTAGTTTTTATTGTCCCAACTATAGGTTCCTCGTTTGAGTCGATTTGGGAAAGGAACCAACAGGGCGCCTTTCATCCAGCGATTAGCGATGACTTGCCCGAAGGTTTCATTGCCTTCTATAATTTGCTTTCCTCCTATTTCTATATTCAACAAACAACTACCATGATGCGGTACTAGGGAAAACGAATTTCCGCTCTTTGCATTCCATATGCGTAGTTTCTCCATTGGGCCCAATGGCGTTTTTTCTAGTTGGTACATTTGTTTTGTACTTGTTTATTTTGGTTAACTTCTATTATTGAATTTGCGATACAACTGGATAACTTTATTGCAAAACTAATTATCTTATTTTGAACCACAAAAGAATCAAAAGGAAACAAAAGCTCGAACGCATTTCATTGTTACTATCGTCGTAGGCTATTCTGTTTTTACACTTCGCTAAGTATATATAATAATAGCCAATAAAAAAGGCGTCAGGTGGAATAAATCACCTGACGCTCTTTTTTAATTAAAGTTTAAATTCAGTATCAGTCAAAGTTTAGCATCTGAGGAAAACTGAAACTGCTATTCCAATTTTGACTTTAACTTTTCAATTATTTCATCAAATTAATCTTCTTAACAACTGTGTCATCACCAACGTTGATTTTGGCAAAATACAAACCGTTTGCAAGAGTTGAAAGATCAACACCTTGTCGGAAATTGTTCGTTAATTCAGGATTAAACTGAGCAACAACTTTTCCAGTTACATCTACAATTTGTAGTTGTACAGTAGCCGTTTCGCTTAAACTTAAGTCTACAACAACGTTTCCGCTAGTTGGGTTAGGAGAGATCGTTAATGATTCTAAGATTTCGATGTCTTCAACAGCAATCGCCATTTCAACAGTAAGGTCTACTACCAATTCTGTAGAACAACCAAAAGCATCTGTACTCGTGATCGTACAAGAAATATCTCCTACAGGAAGATCGGTAGCTGTAGCATCAGTACTACCATTCGTCCATAAGTAAGTATAAGTTCCTGCACCACCTGTAACACCAGTTACACTAGCCGTACCATCAGCACCAGTAGACTCTGTCGTCTCACCAGTAGCTGTAATAGGAGCAAGCTCGTCTGCAAAAGTTATTTGCAATCCTCCTCCAACAACAATACAACCTTCTGAGAAATCAAAACTTGGCAAACCAGCACCACCATCGATTGCATTACCCATGTAAATTGGGTGGAACCAGTATGTTCCTGGAGGAAGTGTACCAGTACTATTATCATTTGGAAGCGCTATTGGGTAAGTGTTACTTGGTAAAGCACCACCTATATTTCCAAGAAATGCAGCATCGTTGAATGGATCAGTAGAACCAGCAACATCTGCAGTAAAGATACCCCAGATAAATCCTGACAAGTTACCTAGATCATTGTAAGCTGGAATCACTGATTCAGTTACATCAATGTCAGAAGTTTCACCAAAACATATCGTCGTGCTTGGACTTGTAATATCACCAAGAACTAGGTCATCACAGCTAGGCTCAATTACTCTAAATACTAAATCGTCAAAATAAACTTCCATGTCATCAGAAGCTGAGAATAAATCGATGCAACCTAAGTTAAGGTCATCAATTACATAATCAGTATAAACTTGTACACCATCTACCCAAAAGTTTAGCGTATTTGCATCAAGGTTAACGTCAGCACGTACCATGAACCAAGCGTCATGCGGGTGAGCAAAAGTAGTACCGTCTAAGTTGATCGCTCCCATTCCTTCTGTATCATTTGTTCCATCATAACCGAAGTAGAATTCTCCCAACCACTGTGTTGTTGGAGGGTTAGGAACTTCGTTGTCATGCAAGTTGAAGTATCCATCAGCACCTGCAGGAATATACATCATCATTTCAATAGAGTAATTACCTTCTGTACGGTTACCCAAGTGAACAGTCGCATCTACTACCCCATCGTTTCCAATTAGAATAGAATTAGCACCACTGAAAGCTTGCGCTGTACTAACCATAGCATCTTCTGCACTACCATCAGCCACACTCCAAGTTGACCAGAAAGAAGATTGAGGACCTACAGCTTCATCAGCAGTGTACGCATCCATATTATCACAGATGATAGCACCTGCGTCGGCAGAACAATCAGGCAATTGCTCGATGAAAAGATCATCAATGTAGAATACATAGCTAAGATCAATTGGGAAGAAATCCAAAGCAGCTATTGCATTGGTACCTGGCTCCCCTGGAGGATTACCAGCAGGAGGTGTTGCTTGATTACTAAATTTCCAAGAACGGATATAACGTCCTCCAACTGAGATAGAAGAAGTATCTGCATCCATGTCGACAATTTGATCTACACGAACCCATTCGTCTTGGTTATAGTCGAAAACAGCATCGAATCCTGCACCAGCATCTAGCTGAGCTGTTCCAGCAGCACCAAAGTTGATTTGAGAAGCCCACTCAAAAACACCAGCTGGGCCATCGAAGTTGTGCTGTACGTTGTAGTAACCAGCATTACCTGCAGGAACATAAATATCAAAACGTATTCTGTATCGACCACTAGTAAGGTCAACCATTTCTAGAACAACATCTTGAGCACCACCACCAGCTGCAGTACCGGCAATCTTCATAGATTTTGTTCCACTCTTTGCTTGCTCTGTAGATACTTCACCGTCTTCAGCTCCACCTTCCGTTCCAGACCAAGTCGTCCAGCTATCAGATTGAGGGCCAAGTGGCATAGTAACGTCATAACTTTCAAAATCATCACAGAAGAAAGCGTTGTGCTTGTCACAATCTGACTGGGCATACATAAATGTTGTTCCAATCAAAAGACAAGCTATTGTTAATAGGTGTTTAATTCGATTCATAAGCAAATTTTAAATGATTAATTAAATTTTAGTTAAGAAACCTGAAAAGATTCTAATTTACAAAGAAGTGGGTCGCTTATAATTACAATAAATAATGGTTTTAAAAGCGATAGTCAAATCTTGTAAATTATGGCTTTCATGGTTATCAGGCTATAAAAAATTGTTAATTGAATAATATTCTGTTTGAATAAACAAAGTGGAAAGCGATGTAAATGCTAAAAGGGTATGTATGTCAGACATACTGCAGAAATTTTAGTCATTTAGCGAGGTCTATTGTGTTCTCAATATGTATCCACCTCTATTTATTCGATAAATTTTCGTCTTTTTCTTATAGGCAAAATGTGCTTTTAAGAGACGAAAAGCTTGAATTTGCTGGTTAAAATACTCCAGAGACAGTTGATAAACATCTAAGTTAGCCAATTCATTCAAATTAAAAAAATAATACTTGTAAGACCTAGGGCATTTATATTAAATATGACCAAAATATTAATCTAACCATCCTTTTCTCATAGGATCTAGGTACCGAATAGAAACGTTTTGTTACTACCTTTATAAATAATTTGGATTCCAATTAAGTATTACTAGTCTGTCTTTTTTGAGCTTAGCTTTTCTGCGTCAGCCATTAGTCTCAACAGTACGCCATTGCTCCATCCAAAACCATCTTGTACCGGATATTCGCCTCCACCAGCTTCGAGTCCCATGTCCATTACGTTGTATTTTTCTACCATTTTTCCGGTATTTTCATAC
>CALGLS010000133.1 GCA_937959375.1 uncultured Saprospiraceae bacterium | reverse complement strand
AAGTAGGAAAATAAATTTTCATGTTGAATATTATTCAAAGCCTCTTGTCGTTATTACAGGTACTTGTTCTGACATAAAGAGTAATTCATTATCTCCTTCTACTTCATATTTTGTAAAAAAAGGAAATGGATGGAGTTGGTTTGCCCAGCTTTATGATAAGTCATTTTACTGGACAAGACTACTTTTAAAAGTAGAAAATAAAAATCAAATATTGGAAGAGTTGTCAGATTACGCTGATCCAACAATCATTAAGACAGCTAATATGCGATGGAAAATAAACAGAACAACCAATCAAGGTAATATACTGTTGTGTGGGGATTCCGCTTGCATTGTTGATCCTGCCGGAGGTAATGGTATTTTAAATTCTTTTCGACACGGAATGATGGCAGCCAATGTTATTAATTCTTGTTTGACTCAGCCAGAAAATGAAAAGTCCTTTCTGACTTCATATGACAATTGGTTGTTTAATGAGTTTCGTAATAAAGTTCATCAGCTTAAGTCTGCTTATGAAAAAATTGGGATTATGCGAGGATATCATGAATGAAAAGCAGAGCACGAGTCACTAGTGGGGTTCGGGGGCTGTCTCGTGTTAATAAAGTCAACTTTTCTCTCTTACCTCAACTCTTATATAACGACTATTCCCTATCTTATTTTTCAACCAAAATCAAATAACAATGCAAAACCAAAACCTCCTAATCCATTACCTAACAACCAAAGAAGAATTTAAGGACCTTTTAAAATCCTGTATCGAAGAAACGGTTTATTCAATTATATCCAGCCCAGACTTTAAATTGCACAAAGAAGTAAAACGAGAGGAAGACGACAGATTGTTAACGGTTAAAGACTTAGCAAAATATTGCCAAGTAACAGAAACCACTATATGGAATTGGATTAGAAAAGGAATCTTTCCTCTTTTAAGAATAAACTCCAGAGTTCGAATTCGCAAATCTGAGTTTTTGAAGTTTGAAAGGAGGAGAAAGAAGGGGGAGGGAGATACTTTTCTTTGGAATAAAGATTTTGTGCATATTCGCATCCAACTGACCCCCTCATTCTACACCTTTGACCCCCTGTGTGGATAACATACGTTTTTCAAAAGTTAAGATACATGTTTAGATTTAGTTCTTAAACTATTTCCTTTCAATTCTATGCGATGTGCTTTTGGGATGATCCGGTCAAGGATAGCGTCAGCGATGGTTGGTTCATCAAAATATTGGTGCCATTTGCCTACGGGGAGTTGAGAACAGATCATAGTAGAAGCATTTTCGTATCGGTCTTCTAGTATTTGCAATAGGATTAATTTGACAGTATGGGTAATGGGTTGTAACCCAAAGTCATCCATAATAATGAGTTTAGCTCTTTTGATTCTATCCATCCATTTGATGAGTGTCCCTTCTGTTTTGGCCAGTGCAATCTGTTCTGTAAATCGATTCATATTAAAGTATAATGTTCGGTAAGAGTTGACGCAGGCATTGTTACCAAGGGCGCATGCCAGATAAGATTTACCGCAACCAGTAGCGCCAGTGATGAGTATGTTTTCGCCTCTGTCGAGGTAAGCACAATCAGCGAGTAAGGCCAGTTTTTCTTTTGATAGATTTCGTTTTTTCGAACAATCAATATCTTGTATGCTTACAGTATATCGCATTTTACTGAACCTTAAAAGCATTTTCATTTTCTTGTGTGTACGATGTTGTTGTTCGGCGTCTACTAGTTGAGCGAGCATTTGATGTGGCTCTGGTTGTTTGTTAATAGGCAAGGACAATACCGCTTCATAGGCAGATGCCATTCCTTCCATTTTCATTTCTTTCATTGTTTGCAATGATGCATTTTTCATGTGTATAAATTTTAGATAAAATAATCAAGTTTATTGGTACTTCTCAGCACCTCTGATGTTATCGTGTTCGGGTGTTTTGAACAAAGGAATTTGCTCTGCTTGTTGGTCTAAGTTTTTACTTAAAATATTGTTCAATATTGAGTAGGATGCTTTGCCAATTTTTTGACAACGAAGTGCGGCTTTTTCTAGTCGTTCGTTGGAGTACTTTTTTCCTAACTGAAGGATGGCACGACAACTGTTATAGCCTTGTGATTGATGTATTCTAGAAGTTAGTATGTGGCCAAAAGCCCAACAAGTTGCGTCTCCTATTTTTTGTGCTTGTTCTAAAAAATAGGCGGCATCATAACCTTGAGATGTTTTCCATTCGATATGGTTTTTAGGCATATGAGTTGTATTCGTCTGGTGCATGTAGGTGTCACGTCCTGGCAAGCGTTCATGTATCGCAATGCGTTGATTGTCAAGGTATACTTCAACTATTTTGGAAGTATAGACCACTGTTGTTTGCTTGCCAACATACTTAAACGGAACAGAATAGTAGTTCCTTTCTTCTCCAAGAAAAACGTGATAATTACGTTGAACTTTCGCTTTTGTGGTTTGCTTGATTTCAAATAAATCTGGAGGAAGATCTTTCATCACTGGCGATTCGTATTGTTCAAAAACGCTCTGTCGAGTACCTTCTTTTTTCTGGTAAGGTTTGTTGTTATGGATGGTAAGTTGCTCCCTAATTCCTTCATTTAATTCAGCTAAACTATGGAAGGTTTTATTCCGCAATGGAGCATACACACGACTATAAATAGTACGTACCATATTCTCCACACTTGCCTTGTCTTTTGGCTTGCGAACGCGTGCTGCTTCCAAGTCGATTTGATAGTGTGTAGCAAGTTGAATACACAGCTCATTAAACTTAGGTTGATACCGATTAGAACGCACAACAAAGGCTTTTAAATTATCGGACAAAACAACTTGTGGAAGTTTTCCAAAATATAAAAAAGTCTGATTGATTGCTTGTATAAAGTCAGCCGTCTTTTGGCTCGGAACAGCCACTGCAAAACTATATTGACTATAAGGCATTACAGCCACCAGTACCTCGCAATCATGCACCTCACCACTAGACGAATCTACCCATTGCATTTTCTTACCCGCAAAATCTATTTGAACTTTTTCCCCCGGATTATGATCTAAACTTAGCGTTAAATCCTTTCGTCGAACAGCGTTTCTCAGCCGTCGACAAAACTGACTGTAACCAAAGCCATCAGGGTATTCCTCGCGATATTCTTCCCATAATAAATAGCGCGTTACACCAACTTTGCTTAGCGCTTTAGTCCAATCCGTTACCTTGCCCTCAAACACCAGCTCTCGTGAAGTTGAAGCCTTGCTATCTGAAGAATAAAATACCTTCAAAAAGTCAACATCAGTCAATAAAAGTACCTTTGAAAGATCCTCACAATGAGAACGAGCCTTCCTCACATAGATTTTTACCGTATTCTTGGACACGCCTAATCTACGGGCAGATCCCTTAATTGATCCGGTCTCTAAATAGACGCGTAATATTGTTTTTACTTGATCCATACGTTTTATTTTTCCCATTATCGTAGTATTTAGTTGCTACGAATTTGGTCATTTTTTACGTATGTATCCACTTTTTTTTAGGGGGTCAAACCTTCGGAATGTTATTAACATTCACCCAAAATATAGGGGGTCAAAGCTTCGGAATGAGGGGGTCAGAGTAAATGCGAATTGGGGGGTCAAACCTGTGCGAATATGCAAGTCAAAGCAAAAAATGAAGTTTAATGAAAATCTTATCACTATTAAGTCAAGATATACTCATAAGAAATTGATTTCAATTGAAGCAAGAAAATGGTAAATCATTATTCTTAGATCTAATTCCCGCTCGGAGAACATTTGCTGTTTTGAGTTTAGAGCAGGGGATGCGTATGGAAGTACTGCATGAAATTCTGGGACACAAAGATACCTTGAAATACGTCACCATCCTTGACGAGATGAAACATGATGAAATGAACTCCGCATGGGATGACTTTGATGACTGAGAAGAAGGGAGTGGTGACTATTTTCCTTTATAGCGGAAGCCCTCTTGAGTCATACCGATCACCAGATGGTGTAATCCAGCCTTTTCCTTGGATGGGAGGAATACTTTGCCTTGGATTATTACTCGTCTCTGTGCTGCCAGTACCACCTTTAGCGACGATAGAGGGCTTATCTTCTCGTAGTAAAAAGTATAAGACTACTCCGATCAGCATAAATATCAGCACAGCAAAAATGTAGAACTTTGAATTTGATTCAGCGTTCTGGGAGCCTGAAGACCCTGATGAAGGAGGCACTGCACCTCCATAACCGTTCGTTCCTAAATATGGTATTTTACTCATTGCTATAGATTATCATTTTGCCTTTTTTATCGGAGTAACATCCAATGTCATAAACATTCAAATTATTTACACCTTCTTCACGAACTTCAAAATGTGTAATAAAATTAATCCTGAAACCAAGATCCTCTAAATCACTTTCCAATATCTCAGTAGTACCTTCATCTAAAAGTTTCAACAGAATTTTCCGATTACGCCATAAGATTTTATGAATACTCCCAGTTATTTCTTCTTTCCGTTTTCGCTTTCGTCTTCTTTTCCAGGCCTTCCGATTATTAAAATCTGATTTGCACTGCTCTGTGCAGAATTTTTTGTCTAAGCGACCCTTGAAACTAAGACCGCATTTGATACATTTTTGTTGTAGCTTATCCATTTTTAGGCTTAAATTTTATGAATTAATTCGGCTAAGACGGATTAATTCGGATTAATGCGTTTATGATGGGGAATTGATTCGAATGTGTCGTTTTTATTCGTTTTTTATTCGGGTTGATTTGGTTCTGTGACTATTGGGAATCATTATTTGGAAAGTTAAAGCAATGTCTAACTTGAATAACAAAACTGATTAACCCAAATTTTGGCATTCTCTCTAGTATAGATTGCCTTATCGATTGATAACTTATTTTTCGAAATTTTGATTCTCCGATATTCTTCATAGTCAGAATTGATTCTCTTATTCTGCCAAATTGATATGTCGATTATTAGTTGTTGAATCTCATCTGCAGAATAATTTTTTTCTGTAGGATTAATACATAAATTTTCTATCAATTCTTGAGGAGATTTAATACTTTTTTTATTAACTAGATAATCTAATCCGATAGTGATTATAGCTAAAGGATTTAATTTGTCAATAGCCGAACTAATATTTCCAATTGTTTCTTTTGATTTATAATTAATAAATTGATCTTCCGTTATATTCTTAATCTCAACAATGAACTCACTATTTGAATTATTTCTTACAAAATAGAAGGTGTAATATTTTGGCAGAGGCTCATCAGTTGAGCCTGGTTTGATTTTAGTTGTCAATCTACGATATTCGTTTTGCCATACTTCTCGCTGTTTAGTAAACTTCTTTTTAGCCAGTCTTCTGTAGTAATTCTCATTTGTGTTTAGTTCTTTTTCTTCGTTTAAGAAATAAAATAACTCGAATAGATCTAATAGTCTCTGTTCGGTTGTTTTAGATCGATCTATTTTTTTCTTTTTGGCTAGATTCTGTTTCTTTTTGATATTAGACCGATGAGTGGAGTTATTAATCTCTTTTATTTTTGAAAAACCCTGCAAGTTTAGGTTTCCAACAAGATGTGACACATTA